>NZ_VOSK01000111.1 GCF_009296175.1 Microvirga tunisiensis
CTTCTTCCTGAAAATCAAGCACTTCAGACGCATCGCCACGCGCTACGAACAGACCCCACGGGCGTTTATGTCAATCCTTTGCCTCGTCAGCGCGTTCATCTGGACCAAATGAATGTCAACGCGCTCTAGAGGGATCGGCCACCCGGTTACTTTACCGCAGAATTGCGAAGTGGCATCAACCTATGTCGTTGCGGAAACCTCCCCCCTCGGGGGCTCTCATTCCTGCCTATAGAGTTGGCTCACGGCGCACCCTCGGCTCACGCTTGGGCCTTGGCTTCTCGGCTTTCTCGATGGGCTCCTCAGGCTTGGGCTGAGGCTTACTGCGAGCTTTCAGTGGCTGCTCTCGTACAAGCACCGTGGTCGTGCTGGCCTCAATGCTGGGCTTCCTAACCCCTGCACTTCGTCTAGGTCCACGGAGCCACACGGTTTGATACACCCGCCACCAGAGCACAACAGGGCAGAAGCCGAGAGCAATCAACTGACCGTACCAGAGCCCGAGTGTTACTCCCTCGGCTCTCGTCGGGGCACCGTAGCTGCCGATCACGAGCCCAACGACTATGGCGACTGCTCCCGCTCCAAGTGTCCAGAGAGTAGCTGCGATGGCGCGTTCAAGGAACGGCAGAAGCCCCATGGTGTTGTGTGCCCCAAGAAGTGGAAAGTGAGCGGCTCATGCTCTGAAGGAGATGTAGGGCGTGGGGTCAGGATTGGGCTTCTTTGAGGCACGGCAGACCCATACGGAAAACCCTGCCGAAATCCGGTGTGGAAAAGCCTTGTATTTCCTGGCTTTTGTCATCCTAGCTTGACCATACGGCAAACATCTGATTATCGTATAGCAGGAACTACCATCGTGTTCAGTCACTCGGCACAAGGGGCAGCCATCATGGGCAAGCGAGCCGCCATCTATCTCCGCGTTTCCACTGATGGGCAGACAGTTGAGAACCAACGGGCTGACCTGACCAAGCTGGCAGAGCTGAGGGGCTGGGACGTGGTCGCCACCTACGAGGACGCTGGGATCTCCGGCTCCAAGGGCAGAGACAAGCGTCCAGGGCTCGACAACCTCCTCAAGGATGCCAAACGTCGTCGCTTCGACATCGCCTTGTTCTGGGCCGTTGACCGCTTGGGGCGCTCTACGTCTGCCGTGGTGACGGCGATGGATGAGTTGGAGGCAGCGGATGTCTCACAGTTCTACTTCAAGGAAAGCATGGACTCCTCCACCGCTCATGGTCGGGCGATGCTGGAGATGGCTGCCGTGTTCGCTCGCTTGGAAAGGGAAATGATCCGGTCGCGGGTCAATGCGGGTCTTCAACGGGCTAAAGCTGAGGGGAAGACCCTTGGTCGTCCGAGAACGAAGCAGGATGTTGAGGAAGCCATCATGAAGGCTCGTGCTGAGAATCCTAACCTCGGGATGATCAAGATTGCGAAGCAGCTTGGGGTGGGCGTCAGCGTGGTTCAGAGAGTGCTTGCGCTCTAACAGGTTGCTGCCACGGTTAACTCTACGCTACTAGATCACTGCATTAACCCTCGCCTTGGGGCGAGAGACATTCGAAGGATTTTACGTGACCACGTTGCTTGGCCGACTTGAGAGAGTTCCCCTGCGTGAGGTTTGGGAACATGAAGCTAGCAACTTTACCCCATGGCTTGCACACGCGGACAACATCTCCCTACTGGCTGGCGTTCTTCATCTAGGAGATTTGGTAGTCGAGGCTACTGAGAAGGATGTGGGCCGGTTTTCAGCAGACATTGTGGCTCGCGATGAGGAAGGCAATCTCGTCCTCATTGAAAACCAACTAGAACCAACAGACCATCGGCACCTAGGCCAAATCCTCACCTATCTTGCTGGCCTCAGTGACACTGCGACCGTAGTCTGGATTGCCAGGGAGTTCCTCGAAGAGCATAGAGCTGCCATTGACTGGCTTAACGCGAATACGATTGATCGCTATTCGTTCTTTGGCGTGGAGATTGAAGTCGTAAAGATCACAGGTTCCTCTGCGCTAGCCGCCAACTTCAATGTTGTGGCTAAACCCAACGATTGGTCACGTCGTGTTGGTTCCACAGCAAGGCGGCTTGGAGAGACCCCGGTCAACGACAAGCAGCGTCTATATGAAGAATACTGGGCCTTGCTCGGTGAGAGGTTCAGCAAAGCAACTGGTCGTCGTGTCCTCACCAAGCCCAACAGGGCCAACTGGTACAGCTTCGGAATTGGAGGTAAAGGCTTCTCCCTGTCCGTAGTTCTGAATCCAGCAGAGCGTTGGATCAGGGCAGAGCTGTGGATCGGCAACGGCCTTGCAAAGGCTATCTTCCAGGAGTTTCTGAAGGAGCAAGAGGCTATCGAGAAAGAGTACGGTAGCACCTTGGAGTGGGAAGAACTGCCAACAAGGAAAGGCGCTCGGATCTCAGCCTATCTCAGGGATCAAGATGTCAGCGTTAAGACTACATGGCCTGAGCAACACGACTGGCTCGTGAAACAACTTGAGAATATTCGCCGCGTTTTCCAGCCGCGCATTCGGAGCATTGACTTCAGTTCGCTTCGAAATGTGTATGGTGAAAGCGAGGAAACAGATATGGTCGGCGTGGCGGACTCGGTCGCCGCTTCATGACATCAGCTCGGGCATCACTTGATTCTTGGCATGGACTCAACGTCGGCCCGAGAGCATCTCGTCATTCCTGTTTCGGGCCGAGTTCCTCTGCTCTGACCTGCCTATAGGCCTGTTCCAAGATCCCGCAGGGATATTTGCCCACCTTGTTGCGGTACGCGCCTGTCGTGGATGGGCGGGTCTTCTTTGGTGGCTTGCCCAAGATCTCCAGGTGCAGTTCTCGCGCCCGTTTCCCCACACGGATGAGGAGGCTGTGATCCCATTGCTCCCCTCCTAGCTTCATGAACTGCTGGGTGGTTAGCAGCATCACCCGACAGGGTTTGCACAAGTCGCAATCAGTCTTCGACATGGTCAATCATTGGCTCCTTAGGCAGCATAGAGACCAGAAACGACTCTACGCACAAGCCTCCAGCGATTTAGAGCCAAATACCAATACGTATCAATGACATAAAGCGAAGCAGCTTGATTTTCCCTTCCTATAGAAGCAAGCAGGCAATTTTTCTGCCTGTTCGGCCCTCGGTGAGCGTTCCTGCCTCACTGCGGTGACCATATGCTTCCGTCCCTGTCCGCTGGACTACGGCCACTAATCAATCACCACATTCAAGGACACTCCCATGACCCACCGACACTGTCGGGTGGCGGGATGTGGCGCATCTGCGTCCTCCCGCTATTCCATCTACTGTTCCTTGCACAAAGCCCGACAACGCCGCCACGGAGCGACTGATCAGAAGGCCATCACCAAGGGAGACCTCAAGCCGTTCCTCAAGCTCGTCCAGACTCGCATCGATAAGAACCGAGAGAGTCCCCTGTGGTCCCAATTGGACGCCCGTTGGTCCGCATTGGATGACCATGCCCGGAGCCTTCTGGCCTTCCGAGGAGCCATGCCTCGCCATGAGCGCATCGCTGCCAAGGAGGTCGTGAAGCTGTATGACGCTGTTCCTCCTCGGGAGATCGTTCAGACCATCTTGGCTCTGTTCATGATGCAGGAACTACAGCCTCTACGCTTCAAGTCAGACAAAGCCTTCAGGACCCAACTTGTCAGGAGGGTACGGGGACTGACTGACCTCAATGTGGGTTCCTGGTTCGATCACCAGACCAGCAAGACCAAACGAGCTTACCGAGAACTCTCGCCACGGGCTGCCTCAGTACTCGGCCAGTGGCTCGCTGAGGCGTTCGGTGGGGCTGGCCTCCATCTCGCTCGTCTCGAACAAGTCGAAGCAGACAAGAAGCAAGAAGAGCAAAGGGCGCTCCACGCCTCACTCTCGCAGCTCACCTGATCAAACACTCACAGCAGCAACCCTCGTAAAGGTCCCCACAGTGCTAGGGATACTCTTAGCACGATGGGGGCTTTTCTGTTTTCTGGAACCCTAATGACCCATCACGACAACATCAAACAAGCCTTCTGGACCATCATCGAGAACCAAGCCCAGGATCGTGGTCACACCCTCACATCCTTCAACCGTCAAGTTGCTCAAAGCGTCCTCAATGGTGGTCTCCTTGCCTACGAAGATCGTCTTGAGGCCAAAGCGCAGTACAGGGTCATCAGTGCCCCAACTGGTTCCGGCAAGTCCTCGTATGCCTGGGCCTTGATAGGTGCGTTGATACAAGCTGTTCCAGGCTCCTCAGCCCTCTTCCTGTGTGAAACCATCGACCAGTGTGAGGACACCTACAAAGAACTGGTGAAGCTAGATCCTCGACACAGTGATTTTGACCGGTTGGCCTGCCGTCTCTTGTGACGGCACTTCGAAGCGGTGCGGGATCTGCAAGTGGATTGATCCCCATTGGACGGGGCCTCGGTACCAGATGCGAAGTCCGCAGCACGAGCTTGGCGGTGTCAAACCGTCAAAATCACTGTGCTAAGGATCTAGTTGACTCTAGCGACCTCGCTATCTGGACCAGTGCCCACGATAGGGCGAGACCGTTAGAGGACATCAGGCGGGGGTATGAGTTCACACCCTCGGCTCGCTTCTTCGCCAGAGACCTTACTTCTCATCGTGTGGCTATCGTCACCCACGCCTTTTATAGGGGGCCTCGTGGCGATCTGGCGAGGATCTACGAGGGTCAACCTCGGACACTGACCGTTGTGGATGAGCGACCAAAGGAAGTCTCCCTCTTCGACATTGATCAGGGGGATGTCGCCAAGATCCTGGATTGGGCAGTCGTCACCTTCGGGAATGATACTCCAGCCGAGAAGGCCCTGAAGGCACTTCGCAATTACCTCGTTGACACTTGGGAAATTGAGCGTCCCAAGGGGAAGAACTTCAAGCCTCTGATGCGATCTGATCTCTCTTGGTTCACCTCTGAAGAGGCAAATGCCGTTCTTGGTGAGAAGCCGGATAGTCTTGAAGGCATCGTGATCGGGTTCGCCCAGTCGCTTGCCACAGGGTACGCCTTCATGTCCCGCCATGATCGCAGCACCCGAGGTGGCCGCTTCGTGGGCTATCGGATGGACCTGCCAATTCTCCCTGGAACAGTCCTTCTGGATGCCACGTCTGACATCGATGGGGTCTCCCAGCTTGTGGACTGGAGAACACCCGTTCCTTCGCCAAGGGTGTCCTATGAGAACCTCACGGTGATTCATGTGGCTCCTCCTCCTGAGATCATTGGCCCTCGGGAGCGGGTCACAGAGATCGTGAAGAACGCGAAGCGGGCAAGGCCCTATGCCGAGTGGGTAAGGAAGACGGTCATCATGAACACTGAGCCGGGAGAGAAGGTGCTGGTGGTGACTCACAAGGCGCTACTTGCTCACGAGTACCTGCCGGACTCCATCAGCCTTGAGGAGGACGCCTATGATCTTGAGGGTCGGAAGGTGGCTTTCATCAACTGGGGCTATGGCATCGGATCGAACCGCTGGAAGGAGGCGGCCAGTGTGTTCCTCTTTGGCGAGTTTCACATCCCAAAGCGGGGCACAGTCGGCACGACGCTGGCTCTGATTGATCAACCTGCTGGCACTCCTTGCCTGGACCGGATGCAGAGCCCGAACAGTCAGGATGAGGTGTTTCTCAGCCTTCAGCACGGTCACCTGCTGCGCTGGGAGAAGCAGCTCGCCATGCGGGGAAATGCTCGAAACCTGACCCCAGACGGGATCTGTGGGCATCAGAAACTGTTCGTGACCTCAGAGTTCAAACGCTTCAGCCAGTACCGCGAGAGGCTCTTTCCTGGTGCGACGTTCATCGTTGACAGCTCGGTGAGCGAAACAGCCTCAGAGAAGGGCGGATGCGGTGCTGTCGCGGCCCTGTTGATGTCCTCTGAGCAGAACTGCATCACCAGTCTTGAACTGGAGGAAGTAACTCATAAGAACGACCCTCTCGGAAGCTAGTCTCGGCAACTGAGAGGGTTATACGTCCTATGGCTTCGGTCGATATCCTATGCTGATATCGCTGGGAGCCTAGGAAAGCTCACTCCGCGCAGGATCTACTCGCTATACCTAACTTCCTTCTATCACCCTGCAGCTTAAACGAAAGCCAAGCCGTTTCGTTATCGTCCATACGAGTGAACTGAACCTTGCCGCCATCCTCGACACGAACCTCGTCTGCCATCTGGAAGTCCGACATGGATGCTCCTTGCACGGCTACCGAGAACGTTACTCTAACTAACTCGTTTCGGTCGATTGTACTGAACCCTGCTTGATCCGCATTAAACCTACGCTCAACTTGACCAGATTTCAGGTTGATTGCGATGCCCGACGCAATCTTCCTGTACATATCCAAGGAGTGACCAAGGTTCTCATTTCTCTTCACATCGACAACAAATGCTACATGAGGAATTTTCGATCTGCCACGGCAGTAAATTCTATGTGTATATGTGCCGAATACAGATTCGCTCACAGTCTCGACGTAAGACCCTGCCTTTCCGAATGGTTCGACGGAAATCGGCGTGTATGTAGTCTCTGAGTTATCAACTCTGAGCTCGCGCATCTCAGCATCAATTAACCAGCGCATTTCCTCCCAAGGTGCAATGCTACTGGCCAGCGTCACCAGGTGCGGCCTCACACCCATGCGGATTACATACTCCAACAGCAGTCCACTGAGGAGTTGATCTGCCGAGCGATCAATCGAACTGGCCGTTTTCTCTAAAGGAGTGTCGCTCGCCTTCTTATCGTAGAACTGGTGAACCCCAATCTTCTCACCAATACCAAATCTGGTAGTCCCACCTAGAAATGCGTAGCTACACGCCGAAGCACAAATTCCGGCGGGTTTCGTTGCGGGAGTAGTATCCTCCTCACCCGTGTAAACCATCCCGCCCCGAATGAGACCGACTGTTTTACCGACCGATGTAAGGAAGTTCCTCGCCCTAATCGCCTCGCCTAGCTTAACGCCAGCGATAAGGTTCCCTCCAGGGGAGTTGAACGTGACGATTGCCCGGTAGCTTATCCCCTTTTCCTTTAAGAAAGCATCAAACTTCCCTGGAGTATCGGGTGTTATCGTCCCCTCTGCTACGATCCATTCGCATCCATTACAGTTCCCGCCATTGTATGCTTCCAAGAACACCATAGGCTTTGACAGGTCGTAGTCGAAGCGTTCCCCGTCATTCCACTGCGCTTGAGCAGGTGCAACCGGCGCAAAAGCGAGAGTCAAGAACAGGAGGACTGCCGGAATTATCCAGACGAAACGCGGGAGGGTTGTTAGGTTCATGGGATAAGCTCTCAAGCCGAGCGACGACTACGGAAGCTATCTACCATCGCCGACAAGCCACCGAGCGCGGCCATGAGAGCGAACCCACCGAAGAAGAGCAGACCAGCCTGCCACCAAGCCCAGTGCCAAGCGTGAACAGCACCCAACAATCCAAGGATCGAGCCGACGAGCGGCAGGTAAGCCAAGAATAGTGCTAACGGTCCGGCTACAATCCAGTGAAGACCCAGCCATTCGCCGAGCCCTGCCATGATTGCTGCAAGTTGCAACAAACCCAAACCTAAGTAAATGATAGCCCAAGGCACCCATGGTGTTGTCTTTCCTGCTCACTTATCGGCCAGCCGCAGGTTGAATGCTCCCGGACCTAGCCCCCAAGCCTCTAAGGTAACCACAGGATTAGCCTTGGCAATAACGCAGGTGGCGGAACGTCCTCTTAGCGATGCTTTTCAACAGTGCAGGGTCATGACGAACTGCATATGAGCGCAATTCTCGCTCTCCTGCGGCGGGGCGAATGCATTGAGGACGAGTAGGAGGAGCGATGTGGACTTGGTGCAGTGAATGCCATCGGCGTAGCAGCAGTCCACGGTTGACCATCACACAGAACTCTCACACATTGCTTCAGGATCTGCATGAGCATCGGAGGATGATTGTTGATCAGAAACCCTGGGTGGCTTAGAGAACAGGCAGGCCCAGGTGGCGGAATTGGTAGACGCACTGCTTTCAGGTAGCAGCGGATAACACCGTGGAGGTTCGAGTCCTCTCCTGGGCACCATCAACCCTCTGAGGGTTCGATCCGCAAAGCAATCCAGATCAAGCGAGCTTTGAAGTTGCCCGTATGGGCCAAATGGCTCGCCGTGTTCGAATCCTCCTTCACTGTCCAGTCGGCCGTACTCAACGGGTGAGAATGGGCCTGATCTCCTGAAGATTCTCGATGGTGTGCTCCAGGTGACGTCGGAGCGCCTGTGAGGCGTCCTCGTTCTTGCGGCGCTCCAGGAGTTCGAGAATCTGGAGGTGTTCCTCGCATTGCTGGCGATAGCGCTTGCGGTCGATCATCGAACGATAGGAGAGCAGACGCCGGACGCGGTTGATGCGCCGGACCGCTTCCAGGAAGAACGGATTGCCGGATGCGCCGATGATCGCCTCATGAAACCGCACGCCGCGCTCATGAAGTGCGTCGGCGCTGTCGGTCTCGATGGCGCCATTGAGAAGCCGGAGCTCCGCCTCGCGGCAACGGGCTGCCGTCTCAGAGTCGAGACGGTAGGTTGGTTCCAGCAGCGCAGCCGGTTCGAGAGCCAGGCGGACCCGATAGGTCTGCTCCAGGCTCTCCGGGGTCGTCAGCATGGGCGAGAAAGACCAGCCGTAGCCGGGGCGGCGCTCGGCCCAGCCTTCTTGTGCGATCCGGCTGAGAACCGCGTTCAGCTGTGCTTTCGTGACCGTATAGGTTTCCTTGAGGTAGGCCTCCGAGGCCGGATCCGGCAGGCGGCCATGAAGGTGATCCTCGGCGATCCTGAAATAGACCTCGGTGATGTCGTCCCTCCGGGCCAGGCCCAGGGCCTCCGCCGAGGGAGTCTTCGCATCGGATACGAAATAGCCACGGTTGCGCTCGTGGATGAGGACGCCCTTCGCGGCAAGGAGCTGGAGGGCTTGGCCCACGGGAAAGCGGGAGACGCTGAACCGCTCCGCCAGTTCCTGTGCGGTGATGTGCGTCCCGACAGCCAGCCCGGACCCCTGGATATGGTCGAAGATCTGCGCGGCGAGACCGTCGGTCATTTCACGCTTGCTGCCGGCTGAACGTTCACTGATGGGGAAATTCATCGAAAAACCTGACTTCGCCATTGGGAGCCGCTTTTCCTCTACGCGATTCCCATCGGTATAGCACCGCAGTTCGGCGTCTGCCGGGAGTGGGCCGGGAGATCGAGGGTCGATCTCCCGGCCGGCATTCATCAGGACTTCACGAGGCCGATCGATTTCAGGACGTCGCCGACGCGGGCCTGCTCTTCCTTGAGAAAGGTTTCAAACGACGCACCTGCCAGATAGAAGTCCTCCCAGCCGCGCTGCTTCAGGATCTCGGCCCATTCCTTCGATTTGACCAGCTTGTCGACGGTCTCGGCATGCGCCTTGCGCTGGTCCGCCGTGATGGCGGGAGGCGCCACGATCGCGCGCCAGTTCACGACCTCCACGTCCATGCCCTGCTCTTTCAGAGTGGGGACGTCGGCGCCGGAGAGACGCTTGCCGGACGAGATGGCGAGCGCCCGCAGCTTGCCGGCCTTGATCTGGCTCTCGAACTCGCCGTAGCCGGAGACGCCGGCCGTCACCCGGCCGCCGAGCATGGCCGCGAGGGCCTCGCCGCCGCCCGAGAAGGCGATGTAGTTGACCTTCGACGGATCGGAGCCGGCCGCCTTGGTGAACAGGGCCGCGAGGATGTGGTCCGCGCCGCCCGCGGAGCCGCCCGCCCAGGTCACTTTGGCCGGATCGGCCTTGGCGGCGGCCAATTCCTGAACATTCTTGATCGGCGAGTTGGCCGGCACCACGATGACCAGCGGGTCGCCGGTCAGGCGCGCGATCGGGGTCACCTGATCGAGGCCGACCGGCGACTTGTTGCTCAGGATCGCGCCGATCATGGTGATGCCATTGACCATGAGCTGGCTCGGATCGCCTTTGGCATTGTTGACGAACTGCGCCAGGCCGATGGTGCCGCCCGCGCCGGTCACGTTGGTGACCTGAACGCTCTTGGCGAGACCCGTCTGCGTGAGCACCTGCTGAATGGACCGGGCGGCCGAGTCCCAGCCGCCGCCCGGTCCGGCCGGAGCCATGATCTTGAGTTCCTGCTGCGCGAAGGCCGATGACGCGACGAGCGTCAGAGCGGCAACGGCAACGCTGCGAATCGTCTTGGTGAAGTGGCTCACGAGTTCCTCCCTTAAGGTTGCGTGAGATGGTGAACACGGAGTGGACTTTTGCCGCTCAGCGTCTGGTGATCGGCGAAGCCTTTCGCCGGGTGCTTTCACCGGTGCCGGTGAAGTCTGGTCCAGGTGTCTCGCGGCTTGTGCCCTCCGCGTTGACGACACGCTGCAGGATGAGGGGGATGATGCCGCCGCCGCGCAGGATCTCGACCTCGAGGCCGGTCTCGATCGCGGCAATGGCCATGAATGTCTCGCTCGTTCCCGATGCGCGCTGGATCGTGACGGGCACGGGGCCGCGCGGGATGATCGTCGCGGCATCGGCATCGATCAGGATCTGATCGCCAAGACGCAGATGCAGGGTGCTCGGGTGTCGATCTTCTGGGAGCCGCAGTGGCAGAATGCCCATGCCGATCAGGTTCGAGCGATGGATGCGCTCGAAGCTCGAGGCCAGAACGGCTCGTGCGCCGAGAAGCGCCACACCTTTCGCCGCCCAATCGCGCGACGATCCCATCCCATAGCGTTCGCCGGCGACCACCACCACGGACGCGCCCTCGGCGGCGTAGCGCCCGGCGACCCGGAACAGAGGCAGCTGTTCGCCCGAACCCATATGGATCGTGAAACCCGGCGCGATCTGCGGATCGAGCAGATTGCGGACGTTCTTGTTGGTGAACAGGCCACGCACCATGGCTTCCCAGTTGCCGCGCCGGGAGGCGAACACGTTCAGATCGCGGCGGTTCTCGCCACGCGCGACCAGATACTCGGCCGCCTCGCCCGTTTGCGGAACCTGACCGGCCGGGGAGATATGGTCCGTGGTGATGTCGTCGCCGAGCACGAGCAGCGGATGCGCCGCATAGGTGCCGAGCCGCGTGCCCTTGCCGAAGCCCGCGAAGGGCGGACGGCGGATATAGGTCGAGCCGGGATTCCAGGGGAAGAGATCGGTGGCCGGAGCATCGAGCACCCGCCACGTCTCGCTGGCCTCGGCCTCGTCGTATGACGTGTCATAATCGGCGGCGTCGATGGCCTGGGCCAAAGCCGCATCGATCTCGTCGCCGGTCGGCCAGAGATCGGCGAGCCTGATCTCCTCGCCTGAGGACGAACGGCCGACAGGATCGGTGAGGATGTTGCGGTTGACGTCGCCTGCCAGCGCGAAGGCGACGACGAGGGGAGGCGAGGCCAGGAAGCCGGCTTCGAGCTGCGGGTGCACGCGGCCCGGAAAGTTGCGGTTGCCTGACAGAACGGCGACCGGAACGATGCCGCGCTCCGTCATGGCCTGTTCGATGGCGGCGGGCAGGGGGCCGGAATTGCCGATGCAGGTGGTGCAGCCGTAGCCGACGATGCCGAAGCCCACGGCTTCCAGATCCTCCAGCAGACCGGCGCGACGCAGATAACGCTCGGCGGTCGGCGAGCCAGGCGCAAGCGAGGTCTTCACCCATGCGGGCGGCGTGAGGCCGAAGCGACGCGCCTTGCGGGCGACGAGGCCCGCGGCGACCAGGAGCCGCGGATCGGACGTGTTGGTGCAGCTCGTGATCGCCGCGATGGCGACGGAGCCGTTTCCGAGTTGGCCCTCCGACGCCGGACAGTCCGCGAGCAGCGGCGCGAGAGCGTGGACCGTCGCTCCGGCGGGAATGCGATCCTGCGGCCGGCGCGGTCCGGCAAGGCTGACCTCGACCTCGTCGAGGTCGATCTCGACCGTGCCCGTATAGCGCGGTGCTGCTTTCGGATCGAACCAGAGTCCCTGCCGCTTGGCGTATTCCTTCACGAGGCGGACGTGATCGGCGCTGCGGCCCGTTTCGCTTAAATAACGCAGCGTCTGGTCGTCGATGGGAAAGAAACCGGAATTGGCGCCGAATTCCGGGGTCATGTTGGCGATGACGGCGCGGTCGCCGGCGGAGAGCGTCGAGACGCCCTCGCCGTAGAACTCGACGAAGCGGTCTGCGAGGTCGATGCGGCGCAGGCGCTCGGTCACGGTCAGCGCGAGGTCGGTCGCGAGCACGCCCTGCTTCAAGCGCCCCGTGAGGCGCACGCCGACGATGTCCGGCACCCGGATCATCACGGGCATGCCGAAGAAGACGCTCTCGGCCTCGAGTCCACCGACGCCCCAGCCGAGCACGCCGATGCCGTTGATCATGGGCGTGTGGCTGTCGGTGCCGATCAGGGTGTCCGGCATGGCCCAGGACACGCCATCCCGCTCGGCCGTCGTGACGACGCTGGCCAGGCGCTCGAGATTGAGCGTGTGCATGATGCCGGTGCCGGGCGGGTGGACGCGAAATCCGGTGAGGGCACGCGTGGCCCACTTCATGAAACGGTAGCGCTCGGCGTTGCGCCCGAACTCACGCTCCATGTTGCGCTGAAGGGCATCGGGCGAGCCGAACACGTCCACACCGAGGGAATGGTCGGTAGAGACATCGACCGGGAGCACGGGGTTGAGCCGGCTCGGATCGTGCCCGGCTTCGGCGAGGGCTGCGCGCATGCCGGCAATGTCGACCAGAGCCGGTCCGCAGGTGGTGTCATGCATCATGACCCGGCCGGGCAGGAACGGGATCTCCTCCTCGCTGCGCCCCGTCTCGAGCCAGTTCAGAATCGCGGCCTTGGCCCGTGGAGCGTCGTCGCCTGCGGTGCGAAGGACATTCTCCAGCATGACCCGCAGGATATGCGGCAACCGTCCGAGGCTGCCGCCGGCCGCTGCCGGAAGATCGACGATCCGATGTTGCCGCCCATCGACCGCAACGGTCGCCACGGCAGCTCGCAATCTGGGGTCACAGGACATGCTCGAACGATTGCATAAGAGAGACAACAAATGCAAATAGATTTTGCATTTTCGGCTCTTAATATGGCAATCCCTGCCGGCATGGTGTACGCCAGCTCGGTAAAAGCCGGGAGCGGCAATGAGAATGATGTTGCAGAAATGCCCTTGAACGATCGATTTCCGTCAGCTTTCGGAGTGCCCGCTCTTGGTTCATCCCAAGACGCGGGAGTGGATGAGGCGATGCATGTCCACATGCAGCACGGCGCGAGCGAAGCCGCCGTCGCGCAGGCCATTCCACGCCGCCAACTTCGCGACCGCCATCGAACGCCGCTTCGGCATTTCGCCGAAGCGCGTCAGGGCTCGTTGAAGACGGACGCTGCTAGAGCTGTTTCCACGGATGCGGGATCAGCACTCTTCGTTGCTTTGCCGTACTTTTTGACGGTGAACCGGACCACTTCGCCGAAAAGCGCTCTGGTCGGGCGCAAGCGTGTGATCTTTGCAGGTTCCTCCGGTGCTTCGGGCTCATGTCCTCCGGCCGAGCGCCATGTAAGCCGCGGCCGTCCAGGAGAAGGTATCTCCGCCCAGGCCCTCGCCCGTCGTCGGATCGAAATACTCGCAGAAGCCTGACGTCTCGATAGCACGGACGGTACTCTGCTCGATCCGGCGGGCGAGATCCGCGGATCCGTTCAGGCGCAAGCCATCCGAGATGAGCCAGTTGATCACGGCCCAGACCGGGCCACGCCAATAGCGCTTCGGCTCGAAGGACGGTGAGAAGGACGGCGCTGAGGGGACGCCGACGACCATGCCGTCAAGCCAGCGCTCGATCTCCGCCACAATGGCGCTTCGCTGCCCATCGTCGAACGTCAGAGCGACAAGAGGAATGAAGCCTGCCTGCGTCGGCGTTTCGACGTCGTGACCCGAAATCAGGTCCAGATTGACGAAGCGGGAGAGCTCCGGGCGCCAGCGGCTGGACAGGCCGTCGAGCAGCCTCCCGTGCATGCGCGTGAGTTCGACTTTCTCCTCGTCGGTCCCAAAGGTTTCAGCCAAGTGCATAAGATCGGCTGTCGCACGCGCCAGGATGCCGGTCATCTGCACGTCGGCCACCTTGAAGGGGGCGGCCGCCCATTGCCGCTTCGGATCCCAGCCGCAATCCCGATAGGTATCGACGAGATGGATGAAGCGCTGATAATCCTCGTCACGGGGCCGCATGGAGGCGTCCACGTGGCCCGTGTCCTTGCGGCGGATCGTGGTCGTCGTGGTGGTCGGCACGCGGGCCAACGCCTCGTCCCAGGCGGGCGAGTTGTCGCTGCCGCTCTCCCAGGGATGAAGGATCGACACGAGGCCGAGGCCTTCCGGATCGCGCGCGGTCAGCCACCAGCGATGCGAGCGCAAGGCCGCCTGAAACAGCACCCTCGTGCGCTCCGTCGCGGCGGCCTCGCCGGTTGCGAGAGCGGCCTCGTGAACGTGGCGCAGGGCCATGCCGAAGACCGGCGGCTGCGTGATGCCGGAGGTCGGAATGCGGTGCCGCGTGCCCCACACGTCCGGGCCGGGGAAATAGGTATCGCTGGGCGCGTGGAACACGATATGCGGGATCATGCCGTCGTCCCACTGCCCCTCGATCAGGCGCTCCAGCTCGCGATAGGCCCGGTCCACGTCGAAGAGGGCAAAGCCCATGGCCACGAAGGCGGAATCCCAGTTCCACTGGAACGGATAGAGCCTGTCGGTGGGCACCGTGTAACCGCCGCGATCGTTGCGCGCGAGAATGGCGCGCGCCGCCTCTTCCTTTGGAAGCGTGTTCATTTGAAAAAATCCTTCAACTCAAGGCCGGGCGACGGCGCACCCGGTGGTGCTGTCGATCCAGGTCACGCGCGCAGGATCGACGGTAAGGCCCACACGCGCGCCGGCGTCCACTTTCGCCGTCGGTGGCGCGACGATGCGGGCAAGCTGGCCATCGATGGAGCCTGTCAGGAGCAGGTGCGAGCCCATCGGCTCCACGACGCGTACATCGAACGGAATGCCGGAACCGTTGGCGCTGAGGGCCGCATCCTCGCCTCGCAGGCCGAGTTCCAGGGTCTGTGCCGTCGTTGGGCACGGCAGCACGGCGTCGCCGATCTTGGCCGTGCCCTGGCTGCACTGGACCTTGATGAAGTTCATCGGCGGTGAGCCGATGAAGCCGCCGACGAAGCGGGTTGCCGGCGTGGCATAGATTTCGAGCGGCGATCCGATCTGGTCGATCTTGCCGCCATACATCACGGCGATGCGGTCGGCGAGGCCCATGGCCTCCGTCTGGTCGTGCGTCACGTAGATCGTCGTGGTCCCGGCTTCGCGCAGAACCGCCTTCAGTTCCGTGCGCATCTCAAGGCGCAGAAGCGCATCGAGATTGGAGAGCGGCTCGTCCATGAGCAGCACGGCGGGCTCGGCGGCGAGCGCGCGGGCCACCGCCACGCGCTGGCGCTGGCCGCCCGAGAGTTTTGCCGGATAGCGGTCGAGATAGCTCTCGATGTGGAGCAGGGCCACCGCGCGTTCGACCTTGCGCTTGACCTCCGCCTGCGGGGCCTTCTGCATCCGCAACCCGAAGGCGACGTTCTCGAAAACGGTCATGTGCGGGAAGACGGCGTAGTTCTGGAACACCATCGCGAGACCGCGCTTGCGCGGCGCGAGGTTGCTCACGTCCTGCCCGCCGATGATGACACGTCCGGCGGTTTGCGTCTCGAGACCGGCGATGATGCGCAAAAGCGTGGTCTTGCCGCAGCCCGAGGGCCCGAGCAGGGCCACGAACTCGCCGTCATTGACGGTGAGCGAGACTTCCTGGAGAGCGCGGAAGGAGCCGAATTCCTTGACGACGCGGTCGATGACGATGTCAGCCATGAGGTGATCCGTTACTTGCTCGCGATGCCCCACACCGCGAAGAGATATCGTCTCACGGCGAAAATGAAGAGCACGGAGGGGATGATGAGAATGAAGCCGCCGGCGAAGCGGTAATGGAGCGGGCTCTCGGCCAGAATCCGCAGCAGATAGGCGGTGAGCGTCCGCTCGCGCACGGTGAGGATCGAGGCCGCGAAGACCTCGTTCCACGAGATCACGAAGGCGAAGATGGCGGTTGCGGCAAGACCCGGCAGGGCGAGCGGTAGAACCACCTTCATGAAGGCCTGGAAGCGTGTGCAGCCGAACACCCAGGCGGCTTCCTCGTATTCGCGCGGGATGCCCATGAAGAGGCTCTGCGTGACAAGCGCCGCGAAGGGCAGGGCGAGCACCGTGTGGATCAGCGAGACGCCGAAGGGCGTGTCGTAAAGCCCCAGGCGGATGAACGAGACGGTGAGCGGCAGCGCCAGGATGGCGAGCGGGAACGCGCGGGTGAGGAGAACGAGCAGGCGATAGGCGTTCTGCCCGCGGAAGGTGTAGCGCGCCAGCGCATAGCCCGCGGGAGCGCCGAGCGCGATGGAGAACACCACCGTCAGGCCCGCGGCGATGAGCGAGTTGACCAGGGCGTTGAACACGCCATCGATGGCGAGAAACTGGCTCATTGCCGCAAACGACAGGTCCGTGGGCCAGATCGATTTCGGCCAGCGGAACACGCCGAGTCGGCCGCCGAAAGCGCCGAGCGCCACGAGATAGATCGGCACCAGCACCCAGGCGATCAGCACCGCAAGACCTGTCCAGAGTAGCAGGCGGCGCGCGGAGGGAAGAGCCATGCCGCGGCTCGTCGAGGTTGGTTTAAGTTCGGCAGCGCTGGTTGTCATGGGAGCTGCTCCGGACGCGTTCTCAGCGCGCGCAGATAAACGGCGGTTGCGGCGAGCGAGATCGCCATGATGAGCACCGCGTAGGCTGCGGCGACGCCGTAATTCTGGTTGTCGTTCTGCCAGACATAGGCCTCACCGGCGAGAACCGGGAAATTGCGCCCGCCCAAAGCATAGACGACGGCGAAGACCTCGAAGGCGAGCACCGTGCGCAGGATCAGGGCCGATTGCAGGCTGGGCTTCAGGAGCGGCAGGGTGATCTTGGTAAAGCGCGTCCAGGGTTTCGCGCCGAAGATCTCGGCGGCTTCCGCGAATTCCTTCGGGATCAGCTGCAGGCCCGCGATCAGGATCACCAGCACGATCGCCGTGGCACGCCAGAGTTCGGCAAGCACGATGGCGAAGAACAGGGCGACAGGAGTCTCCTGCGAGAGCCAGCCGACAGGACCCTGGATGATCCCAAGCGCATAGAGAGCGGAGTTCAGGTAGCCCGTATTCTGCAGCAGCGCGAGCCAGGCGAGGCCTGCGGCGAGGTCCGAGATTCCCAGCGGAATGGTGAGCACCCACAGGACCAGGTCGCGACCCTTGTCGAGTTTCGACACCATGGTGGCCATGGCGAGCGCCAGCACGACCTGGAGCGGCACGACCACAAGCGTCAGGAGGAACGTGTTGCGGACGGCGAGCGAGAAATTCAGGTCGCCTGCCATACGCTGGTAGTTTTCCAGCGACAGGCCTTCACCGGCGGAGAACGACAGCCAGACGGTCTGCACGAGCGGCACGAGAAAGAGCGCGCCGAGAAAGACGACCGAGGGCGCGATCAGCGCATAGGGAATCCAGGATGTGCGCGCAGGCATGGAGCCGCTCCACTCGCAAGGGACGGCCCGGCGGAGCCTTATCCGCCGGACTCAGGTGTCAGGTTACTGAACCGGGCAGGCGCCCTGGCTCGGCTTGTCCGGAGCCCAGCAGGGTGCGCCGGTTTCCTTCATGAGCGTGTCGAGGACCTTCGCCTGGGCTTCGAGCACGTCCTTGACCGGCTCGTTGCGCAGCACGATGCGCTGGAACGAGTCCATGTAGACCTTGTTGAACTCGCCGCCCTTGGCCCCGAGGCCGACAGGCAGGAGCGACACGAGCGCATCCTTCGCGTTCTGCGTCGCGGCGACTGCACCGGCGAGCAGCTTGATACCGGGCGCGAGGTCCGGCGGCAGCTCGGCCTTCACGACCGGGAAGAAGCCGACTTCGGCAGCCGTCGCCAGCTGCGTCTGCGGCTTGGTCATGTGCTCGATCACCGCCACGGCGCCGGCGCGGTTCGGCGCATCCTTCGGAATGGAGAGACCCGCGATCACCGGCATATAGCCGCGTCCCTTCGGACCGGCGGGTGCCGGGAAGGCGACGAACTGATCGGGCTGCAGGGTGAGCGCTTCCTTCACGCGGGCGATGTGATCCCACGCGATCCACACTTCGCCGGCCAGAAGCGGCTCCTGCATGAAGTTGTAGTTGGTGGAATTGGGGTTCGACACGGCCCACAAGTCTTTCAACGCGTTCCATCCGGCCTCGGCATCGGCAGACTTGAAGGTCGTCACCACGCCGCCGGTGAAGGACGGATAGAAATAGCCCTGGAAGAACCGCGGCAGGAGGCCCGTCGGGCCGGCCGGGAAGCCGAGGCGACGCTGGCCGGTCTTGTCGACGATGTTCTTGCCCCATTGCTGCAGCTGCGCATAGGTGAGGGTGTTCACGTCCGCGCCCGCCGGAAGGTATTGCAGCGCCTGCTTGTTGGCGACCATCACGTAGGTGGCCTGCATCCACGGGATGTATTGCTGCTGACCCGTGCCGAGCTTGCCGAGATCCATGAGGCTCGCGGGAATGCCGCGATCGGTCAGCTTCGCGGCGACATCGTCGACCGGCTGGAGATCGGCTGGAACGTGCGGCTGCAACTCACCGTGAAGGGCCCCGACGACGCTTGCCGTGCGCTTGCCGGCCTGCGTCTCCGCCTTCATGCGCACGGCAAAGGCAGGCGGCTCGTCCACCACATAGGTGGTCTTGCCCGGAAGACCTTTCAGCAGAACTTCGCGGACTTTGGTCGCTTCCTCGATGGGACGAAGCTGTGTCGAGTAAAAAATCGTTTCCTGCGCCTGTGCAACGGTGAGCCCTCCGAAAAGGGCTGCCGCGGTGGCAATGGCGCGAAGCGATACAGGATGCGTCATGTCCTTCCTCCATCGGTCCCTTCTTGGTGCCGCTCGACCCGGGGCCGGAAGGTCGAGGGCATCGGAGTCAGTTCGCCGGTTCGTGGGTCGCCCTCGGAACCTGCCGAACCGGCAGAATGGTTTGCAACTCGCGGCCATCGCGCCCGCCGAGCCGCGCAATCAGCATTTCCGCCAGTTGCCGACCCACATCGGGAGCCGCGATCTCCATGCTCGAGAGCGGCGGATCGGTGAAGGCGGCGGAGGGCAGATTGTCGTGCCCGATCACGGCGATATCGCGCCCAGCGGCAAGGCCGCGCTCCCTGAGGGCACTCAGGGCGCCGATCGCCATGCTGTCGGTCGCGCACAGGAGAGCGGTGGGCGGTGCACCCTGCTGAAGCAGCCATTGCGTGGCTTCATAGCCGCCGGCTTCCGTCGGTTGCGCCGTGTATTCGAGGGGCTCCGAGGAGCCGACGTCTTCGAGAGCGGCCAGCCAGCCTTTGCGGCGCAGATGGGCGAAGGTCAGATCCTGCGGAGCGGCAATATGAGCGATCCGCCGATGGCCGGATGCTGCGAGCTGCCGAGCGGCGTCCCGGAAGCCGGCCTCGCCGTCTCCGTCGATGAAGGCATGCTCCTCCGAGCGGGCTGTGCGGCCATGGGTGACGAAGGGGATGCCGCGCTCCTTCAGGAAGCCGACGCGCTCATCCTCGAGCCGCGTGCGCACCACGATCACCGCATCGGCCCGGCGGCCATCCAGAAGTCGCCGGTACGTGTCCATCTCGCCCGCGCGTCCGGCGGTCGGCAGCAGCATCAGGTCGAGGCCTTCCTCGGCAAGTCGCTGCCCGCAGGCCGCCAGCATGTTCAGGAAGATGGGAGGTCCGAACTGGCCCGGTTCCGTCGGCAGGGTCACGGCAACGGCTTCGGCCTTTCGCCGCCGCAGACTGCGGGCCGCCGGATTTGGCCGGTAATTCATCGCCTGGGCTGCCGCCTGAACGCGCTCGCGGGTGGCGGGCGCCACGTCGGAATAGCCGTCGAGGGCCCTCGACACCGTCGTAATCGACAGGCCGAGCGATCGCGCGAGAAGCTTCAGGTTCGACACAGGGCGTAGACTCTCCCGGAGCATCGGGTCGATCCGATGCTTCTTTCTCTTGCTGAGCGCATCGTTCGGAAAACTGAACCCGCTTTTCGCTGACGCGGATCTCTGGTTTCGCACGATGTGTGCCGCCTCTAACTAGATCTCCAAAACGTTTTGGAAAGTCAATATTCCCACAATAGATCATTGGTATAATGTTCTCCTGTCGGGAGCAGCAGAGACGGCAGGCCTCAGAAGGGTCTGAGCTAACCCGGTTAATTCACGGCGCCCCATCTGAGATTGGCTGTACGAGCCTTGCTGGCAAAGTTGACCGGATTTCAGGCATGTCCTCACCACCTCCAGGCGTTCTGCTTGGCGGATGAGAGCGGCGCGTTTGC
>NZ_VOSK01000112.1 GCF_009296175.1 Microvirga tunisiensis
GAACAAGAGCATCCGGGAGTGGACCGAGCTGCTGGCCGGCGACGAGGTGCTGGCCACGGCCATCCTCGACCGCCTGCTGCACCGAGCGCATGTTCTCAACATCAAGGGGCGCAGCTATCGCCTGCGGGATCTGGAGGAGGCTCTCCAGCGGGCTCACGCTTGAGCCGTCGTAAAACTGGATGTCGCCTTATCTCGTAAATCTCGGTGTCGCTTGACAATTAGCCTGTGAGAAGCTGGCCGAACGGCATGGGATCGGTCTGGGCGTCGAGACGGTCCGGCGCTGGATGCTGGCCGAGGGCCTCTGGCAGGATCGCCAGCAGCGGCTCAAACCCGTGCATCAGCCGAGCTCCCGGCGCGATTGCCTTGGCGAGCTCGTGCAGATTGATGGCTCGCAGCACTGGTGGTTTGAGGAGCGCGGACCACAATGCACCCTGCTGGTCTTCGTCGATGACGCCACCAGTCGCCTGATGCACCTGCGGTTTGTCGAGACCGAATCCACCTTCGACTACTTTCTGGCTGCGCGAGCTTATCTGGAGCGCTACGGCAAGCCGGTGGCATTCTACTCAGACAAGCATGCCGTCTTCCGCGTCAACGGCAAAGGAGCGGTGGGAGGTGACGGCATGACCCAGTTCGGCCGGGCTCTGCACCAGCTCAACATCGACATCATCTGCGCCAACTCGCCCCAAGCCAAGGGACGGGTGGAACGGGCCAACGGCACCCTGCAGGACCGGCTGGTCAAGGAGCTGCGCCTGGAAGGGATCTCGTCGATCGAGGCCGCCAACGCATTCCTGCCGGGGTTCATGGACGACTATAACCGCCGCTTCGCCAAGGTACCGTTCAGTGCCAAGGACCTGCACCGACCGCTGAGCGAGCACGATGATCTGGACGACACCTTCGCCTGGCGGGAGGAGCGGACGGTCACCAAAGACCTGACCCTGCAGTATGACCAGGTGCTGTTCCTGCTGGAGCCGAACGCGATCACCCGTTCTCTCGCTCGTCAGCGGGTGATGGTCTACGACTATCCCGACGGCCGGTTTGCCATCAAGCATCAGGGGCGTGAGCTGCCCTACCGGACCTTTGATCGCCGCCCGCAGGTGAGCCAGGGGGCGGTCGTCGAGAACAAGCGGCTCGGCCCGGTGCTGGCCTACATTGCCGAGCGGCAGAAGCAGCTCGACATGAGCCGCAGCAACAGCGCCCCGCGGCGCCGGGGCCAAGGCAAGAGCCTGTTCAAGGTCGGCTGAGGGCCAAGCAGCCTCTCCTCAGAAGTGACATCTCTAACGAGCACAATCAGTGACTTGTCTAATGAGTTCTGACATTGTTTGTAGAAAGGTGGATTCCAAGCTGGGGTGCGACCTGCCCTGCAAGGCAAGGATCTGCGCGACGAGTTTGGATGAAGCCGCCCTACACTTACCCCAGTCTAGAGAGCGCGGCAGACTGTTTCGGTTGCGTTCCGCCGAGACCCATGCGGTCCATTGCCCGGTACCGGTATCCGCACCGCTACCATGAGATCAATCGGAACTGGCTGACGACGAGGAGCCGCTTTACCGCGCATATTCCCCATCTGGCTGCGAACCATTGGCATCCTATGTGGTCAATTGCCTGAAGGCGCTCGTCGCCCGAACAGATCGCTGGACGCCTGCAGGTTCTGCCGGACAACGGCTGTCCCGCCATGTTGCCTCTAAGGCGTTAATTCAAGAGAGTAATCTTCAGCAAGTACTTATCCTGGCGAACATGCCTTGGGGTAGTTCAGAATAGTTAAAGCCAGAAGCTTGTGGTTAACAGGCAATAGACAATAGATTGTTTTCAAGAATTTCGACAACGAAACTGACAATACATAGCAAATGTTTCAGTCTGTGTCGGTTATCACTAAACTGTCACGAGTATGTTCCCAGATGGCGAAACTGGAAGACGCAGCGTGCTGTTGACGCGCCGCCGAAAGGCATGGGGGTTTGAGGCCCGCTCTGGGAGCCAATTTCTTCGCAGCGTCGCGTAATCCTGCCGCATCATTAGAGGGCTGTTGCGACGCCCTTCCGAGCCCACCTCCGGGATCGTGCGGTTCAAAGGCTCACCGATCTGTCTCGAAATGAAGCTCGCGTCGGTTCCGCTACAAGGCTTATTCCGCCGCGTTCGCCCGGAATGCAGCGATGAAAGCCGGAGCGGCTTCGGCGACGGCCGCCAGCGAATATCCGCCTTCCTGGACGATCAAGGTCGGTAGGTCGATCTTGCCCCAGATTTCTCCGATTCGGGCGAAGGCCTCCGACGTGACATTGAGCTTCGACAGCGGATCGTTCCGATGCGCGTCCCAACCGGCGGACAGCACCAGCGCCTCGGCTCCATGGGCCTGGACCGCCAGTGCTAGGCGCTGGTTGGCGTCGATGAAGGCTTCGTCGTCCGCGCCGGGAGCCAGCGGCAGATTTTGGTTGGCTCCTTCCCCCGGCCCTGCCCCGGTCTCATCCGCGTATCCGGCATAATGCGGATAATAGGACGATGGATCGGTGTGCACCGAGCCGTAGAAGACGTCTTGGCGTGTATAGAAGATCGCTTGGGTGCCATCGCCGTGATGAGTATCGAAATCGACAATGGCCACCTTGGGAAAATGGCTGCGCAACACGGCGGCCGCGATGGCGGCGTTGTTGAAGAAGCAGAAGCCCGAGGCCCGGTCGGCATAAGCGTGGTGACCGGGTGGCCGGCAAAGGGCGAATGAGGCTCGCTCTCCCGCCAGCACGGCCTCCGCACCCGCAATCGCCGTCTGCGCGGAGGCGTATGCGGCCTGGAAGGTCCCCGCCATGACCGCGCAGGACATATCGCCGATATACCAGCCCGCTTGGCCGAGAATCCCTGTCGTACGCGGCCTGCCGCGCTCTTCCAGATCAATGCCGGCTCCCCGATACGGATGGACGTTCGGCAGCACCTCGGGGCCGTGATTGGGGAGCTTTAGAAACCGATCGTAGGCGTCTTCAAGGAAATCCACGTAATGCTCGGCATGGACCGCCAAGATGGCATCCCGGCCGAAATCGCCTGGGCCCGTCTTGACCAATCCTTGCGTTTCCAAGGCGTCGACCAGCGTCGTGGCCCGGTCCAGCTTTTCAAGAGGATCCACAATCCGCCCATGCACCATATATTGCTTGGGCTGGTGGGCCAGTTGAGCTTCCGAGAAGAACATCTTCATGATCGTGGTCCCGGATGTTGATAGATCAGGAGGAGGCGACCTCCGCCTCCTCGGCCTCGTCGATCGCGGTCCAGGAATGGGTGATCTTGGCCATGGCGCCCAGCATGATGGAGGCAGAGCAGTATTTTTCCTTGGAAAGCTCGATCGCCCTCTCCACCTTGGCGGGTGCTAGCCCCCTGCCCTTGACGCGATAATCGATATGGATCGCGGTGAAGACCTTGGGGTCGGTCTCGGCCCGCTCGGCCATGACCTCGACATCGCAGTCCGTGACCTTCTCACGGCCTTTTCTGAGGATCTGAACCACATCGAAGGCCGTGCATCCGCCCAAACCGATGAGGAGCATCTCCATGGGACGGATGCCGATATTGCGGCCACCATATTCCGGAGCTCCGTCCATGACGACGGCGTGGCCGCTCCCGGATTCGCCCACGAACATCATGCCATCGACCAGTTTGACCCGCTCTCATATGGTTCTGCCCTCAATACGCCCGAAGCATCTCACTCATCCTTATACCGCTAACGCAGGGACATGGCGCAAATCCAGCTAGCCCCGCGTTTTGTCCTCAGGCTATGACATCGGCGAAGCGACCAGGAAATTGATCATGAAGCCTTCCACGGACATCACGCGGCTCATCGAGATCATGGCGGCCCTGCGCACGCCCGGAACCGGCTGCCCCTGGGATCTGGAGCAGGATTTCGCGTCAATTGCGCCCTACACGCTCGAGGAAGCCTACGAGGTCGTCGACGCCATCGAGCGCGGCGATCTGGCGGATTTGCGGGACGAACTCGGGGATTTGCTGCTTCAGGTGGTTTTTCACGCCCGTATGGCGGAAGAGCAGGGTGCGTTCGCCTTTCCCGATGTGGTCGAAGCCATCACGCGAAAGCTCATCAGGCGCCATCCCCACGTCTTCGGGAACACCGAAGATCTATCGCCCGAGGAGGTGAAGAACCTTTGGGACTCGATCAAGAGCGAAGAGAAGGCCGAGCGGCGTGCGGCCCGTGAGAAGTTGGGACAATTGCCCGAGGCTCACGAGGCGGGATTCCTGGGCGGGATTCCAACTGCCCTGCCCGCTTTGACGCGCGCCCAGAAGCTGACGGCGAAAGCTGCCAAGGTCGGCTTCGACTGGCCGGAGGCCGTGCAGGTCATCGACAAGATTCATGAAGAACTGGAGGAGGTTAAGGAAGCCTCTTCTTCCGGCGCGCGAGACAGGATCGAGGACGAGATCGGGGACCTTCTGTTCTCCGTCACCAACCTCGCGCGGCATTTCGGCATCGATTCCGAGCGAGCCTTGCGGCGAACGAACGCCAAGTTCGAGCGGCGGTTCAAGGCGATCGAGCTGGCTCTCGGAGAGCAGGACAGGAGCCTCGATGAAGCATCGCTCGAGGAGATGGAAGAGCTATGGGTCGCGGCGAAGCTGACCGAGCGCGAGCCCGGCCCTTCCTCATAGTACGCGGGCTTCGGGAAACCGGTTGAGGAAGCGGGGTTCCTTGCCGGACACGAGACGAATCTGGAGGATGGTATGCCCATTCTCCTTCGTCTCGCGGGCCAGGATTTCCGTGTTCTCATGCAGCCAAGCGAGCCCCTGCCCGTCTTCCGGCGCAACATCGACCTCATAGGTCAGCCGTCCCATGGCCAGGTGCTGCTCAATGGTGGCAAGAAGTTCGGGAATGCCGTCTCCGGTCAGTGCCGAGATGAGGATGGGCCGCCTCTCCTCGCCCGTTCGGTGCGACGCGGTGGCAAGCCGCTCACGATCCTGGGGCGAAAGCAAATCCGCCTTGTTCCAGACCTCGATGATGCGTCTCGTATCGTCCGGATCGATGCCGAGTTCGCGCAGGACGATGGCGACATCGCCGGCCTGAGCGTCGGTTTCTCCATGGGAAACATCGCGAACGTGCAGCAGGACATCGGCTTCGACCACGTCCTCCAGGGTTGCGCGGAAGGCCGCTACCAGCATGGTCGGAAGATCGGAGATGAAGCCGACCGTGTCCGACAGAATGGCCTTCTCGCCATGCGGCAGATCGATGGCTCGGGAAGTCGGATCGAGGGTCGCGAACAGCATGTTCTCGGCCAGAACATCGGCCTGGGTCATGCGATTGAACAGGGTCGACTTGCCGGCATTGGTGTAGCCGACAAGGGCGATGATGGGGTAAGGCACCCGCCTGCGGCTCGTGCGGTGCAGAGAGCGTGTCTTCACGACGCTCTCCAGGTCCCGCTCGATCCGGTTCATGCGCTCCTGGATCAGGCGCCGGTCGGCCTCGATCTGCGTTTCTCCGGGGCCGCCGAGGAAGCCGAAGCCGCCGCGCTGGCGCTCGAGGTGCGTCCAGGAGCGGACCAGCCGGCCCTTCTGGTAGGACAGATGGGCCAGTTCGACCTGGAGGGTGCCCTCTTTCGTCCGCGCCCGCCGCCCGAAGATTTCAAGAATCAGGCCGGTGCGGTCGATGACCTTTGCCCCCCAGGCCTTCTCAAGATTGCGTTGCTGCACAGGGCTGAGCGCGCAATCCATGACCACGAGGCCGATCTCCTCAGCCCGGATCAGTCCGGCTAGCTCGTCGACTTTGCCGCTGCCGATGAAAGTGGCAGGTCGAGGCGAGGATAGGGGCGCTATCAGGGATTGCGTAATGGTCAGATCGATCGCGAGCGCGAGGCCGGTGATTTCATCGAGGCGTGCTTCCGAAGGGCGCGGATTGGCGCCCTCCCCGTCTGTTTCACCTGAACCACGCCGCCTGCGGGTAAGATACGGACCGATAACAAGCGTCCTCGTTCCGGCCGCAACCTCTTTCTCAGGTTCGGCAAGCTGAGCGAGACGTTCTTCCCCCGGACTGCGTGGTTCCGTCACCTCAAGCCTTCTCGCCAGCCTCGTCGATCTGGTCGAACAATTGGACGGGCTGTCCAGGCATGATGGTGGAAATGGCGTGTTTGTAAACCAGCTGGGAATGACCATCCCTGCGCAGAAGGACGCAGAAGTTGTCGAACCAGGTGACGACGCCCTGAAGCTTCACCCCGTTCACGAGAAAGATCGTCAGGGGGATTTTTTGCTTCCGGACGTAGTTCAGAAAGGTGTCCTGAAGATTCTGCGCGCGATCGCCCGCCATTGAAGTTGCCTCGCCAGCCCATCGCCGCCGGTCTTGGCTATGGGGCCGCCTGAATATGGTTGTCCGCTTTCGTGCGGTCGGTGACCGGCAGGTCTATTACAGTGCGAACAGCGCCGTTCGGCAAGGGGGGCGCAACGGTTCTACCCCCTCGGAGCATATTTTCCCGTGGATTGTAGGTTTTCGTTCTTTGCAGCCCGAAAAGAACCGACGGTGTCCTGTAACGGTGAAGCGTCTTTACCCGCCTATCCCGAGAGATTTCAGCTTCCGGTGCAGCGCCGAGCGCTCCATGCCGATGAACTCCGCCGTTCTGGAGATGTTGCCGCTGAAGCGTGCGATCTGCGCCAGGAGGTACTCGCGCTCAAAGATCTCACGGGCCTCACGAAGAGGGAGGCTCATGAGCTTTTCGCCCCCTGCCCCGCCAGGAGTGCTCGGAACGAGCGCGCCGATTTCGGAAGGCAACATGTCGGCGGTGATCTCCGCATCGGCATCGCCGGAGGTGAGAATCATCAGCCGTTCGACGTTGTTGCGAAGCTGCCGCACATTGCCTGGCCAGTCATGCGATTGCAGGACCGCCATGGCGTCTTCCGCAATACGTCGCTTCGGGAGGCCCGTCGTGGACGAAATCTGCTCCATGAAGAACTCGATCAGCTCCGGTACATCCTCGCGCCGTTCGGCGAGAGACGGCACTCGGATCGGAATCACGCCGAGCCGATGGAACAGGTCTTCCCGGAGCTGGCCTGCCGCAATGGCAGCGGGCAGGTCGCGGCCGGAGGATGAAACAATGCGCACGTCCACATGGACCCGTGTCGTTCCGCCGACGCGCTGGAAGTTCTGATCGACCAGAACGCGCAGGATTCGGTTCTGTGTCTCGCGCGGCATATCGGCGATTTCGTCGATATAGAGGGTGCCGCCATGGGCCTCCTCGAGGGCGCCGACACGACGCCCCCCGCCCTCGCCGCCTTCGGTGCCGAAGAGCTCCGCCTCCATGGTGTCGGGCGTGATCGTTGCGGCCGAGAGGACGACGAACGGGCCATTGGCGCGCGTAGAGAGGCTGTGAACGGTCCGGGCCGTCAGCTCCTTGCCTGAACCGGGTGCACCCGTGATCAGGATGCGGGCATTGGTCGGCGCCGCACGTTCCACCGCCTGCCGAAGCTGGTTAATGACGATCGACCTGCCCGCAATGCGGCTGGCCTGAACGGAACGAGAGCGCAGGTCGCGGACCTCGCGCTTCAGGCGCGATGCCTCGAGGGCACGCTCGGCGACAAGGACGAGCCGGTCCGCTTTGAAAGGCTTCTCGATGAAGTCGTAGGCGCCCGTCTTGATGGCCGAGACTGCCGTCTCGATGTTGCCGTGGCCGGAGATCATCACAACCGGCAGATCAGGATGCTGGGCCTTGATGATCTCCAAAACCTGAAGCCCGTCAAGCCGGCTTCCCTGCAGCCAGATGTCGAGGAACACGAGGTGAGGACGCCGCGTTTCGATGGTGGCCAAAGCTTCATCGGATGTGCCGGCCGTGCGGGTGCGGTGCCCTTCATCCTCAAGAATGCCGGCCACCAGCTCACGAATATCGACTTCATCGTCGACGACGAGAATATCAGCGCTCATAGGCTTGCCCTGCGAGAGTCATTTCGGCTGGAAGCGGCCGATGTCTCTTCCGATGCAACATGCTTTGTCTTCGGGATCCACATGCGAACCTGCCCACCCCTGCCAGTTGGATTGTCGGCCAGTTCCATGCCACCTCCGTGATCTTCCAAGATCTTTGCAACGATCGGCAGACCCAGTCCGGTTCCACCCTCGCGCGTTGTCATGTAGGGCTCCAGAAGACGCTGCCGCCCTTCGACTGGGAACCCCTTGCCGTTGTCGCTCACGGCCAGGATCAGATAATCCGGATGGGTATCGTCGATCAGCACCGAAATCTGCGCCTGACCTCTCTCATCCTCCGGCACAGCCGCAATCGCTTCGGTTGCATTCTTGACGATGTTCGTCACGGCCTGAGAGACGAGCCGGCGGTCGAAAGGTGCAATGAGAGAGCCTGCCGGAACCCGATCGACGAATTCGATCTCGGGATGAGCGATCTTCATCATGAAAACCACCTGACGGATCGTCTCAGCGAGATCCTCGTTGCCGATGGTCGGCTTCGGCATGCGGGCGAAGGAGGAGAACTCGTCGACCATCCGCTTGATGTCATCGACCTGCCGCACGATGGTATCCGTGCATTGATCGAACACTTCCCGGTCCGTGGTGATCACCTTGCCGTATTTCCGGCGGATGCGTTCGGCCGACAACTGGATCGGTGTCAGGGGATTCTTGATCTCGTGCGCAATGCGCCGTGCCACATCCGCCCAAGCGGAAGTCCGCTGCGCCAGCACGAGATCCGTGATGTCGTCGAGGGTGATGACGAGATCCCTCTGGCCCCCGCGCGCCTGCTCGCTGGTCACACGAACATTGATGGTGCGCTCCTTGCCCTTCCGGGAAATATGGATTTGCTGCTGCATCAGGCGCTGACGTCCCTGGCTCATCTCCTCGACGAGGGGCGCGACCTCCGGCAAAATCATGGTGATCGGCTGACCGAGCAACTCTTTGTGGGAGGTGCCGAGCAGGGCCTCCGTCGACGGATTGACGATGGTGATCAGCCCTCGCGCATTGACACCGATGACGCCAGCCGAAACGCCCGCCAGAACCGCTTCGGTGAACCGCCGCCGCCGATCCATGAGGTCGCTGGCGGTCGTCAACCCATCGTGCTGGCGACGCAGCTCCGAGGTCATCTTGTTGAAGGTCTCGCCCAGATGTCCGAGATCGCCCTCACCCCGGCGCACGGGCACCTGGACATAGAAATTGCCGGTCGCCACCTGGTCCGTTGCATGGATGAGGCGCCGGATGGGAGCGACAAGACGGTTGGCGAAGTTCAACCCGAACCAGACGGCCGAGAGCAGCACGATCAGCGCAATCAGCGTGAACATGGAAGCGAAAGCGATCTGAATGCCCGCCTTCTTCTGGTCGAGGGCCTCATAGAAGGCCACACCTGCTTCGGCAACCTGAGGGAACTCCAGCGCCCGTGGATCGACCTCCCTGGCGACGTAAAGGATGCGTCCGCCATGGGCTTCCAGCTTCAAGGCGGAGCGAAAGATATTGCCGGATTTCGGGAAGAGGCAGAGAGCCTCCCGATTGCTGGCCTCCTGCAGATCGATCTGCGTCGGCTGCGGAACGTTTTCGAGCTTCTTCACCTCGATCCGCTCGACCACCGAACCATCCGGGTCCACGATCATGGCGAGCGGAAAGCCGAGGAAGACGGAACGGGAATTCATGAACTCCCGGAAGAGGTTGCGGTCTGCGTCGTAGAGAACCTTGGCACGGTTGAGGTCGGCCGCCATCAGTTGGGTTTCTCGGGCGAGCGTCCGGCACTGCATTTCGCGATAGGATCGGGCGATGGAGACCGTGTTGGTCATCAGGTCTTTCAGCGCGCCTGTAAACCAGGGGTCGAGGCCGCGCTCCAGGGTGACCGTCGCGACGGCCGCGACCAGGATGGCGGGCAGGACCGCTACTAGGCTGAACAGCCCGACGATCCTCACATGGAGACCGGCAGCCGCCGCCCCTGCCTTGCGCTCACGCACCAGTTTCCGGGTCTGCCAGGCGACGATCCCGAGAAGCAGCGCGATCAGCAAGCCGTTCAGCAGGAAAACCCACACCACGACATTGTGCGTCGGCAGCAGCGGGGTCGCGCCGGCGAGAATCAGGAATGTGGCAAGGGCCGAGGCCAGAGCCGACAGCACGGCGCCGTAGCCCAGCCAGCCGAGGCCGCTCTGAGACGGTTCCGCCGTCTGCCGTTGTGCAATGGTGTCCTGCTCGATCAAGACTGAAGCCCCGCCAATCGGGTGCCCTCGGTTCGGCACCCTGTCAGTGGGTGATGCACCAACACAACACTGTGGTCAAATTATTACAGCAGCCAAGGCTCAGGTGCGATTGGATCGGACCACCATGAGCTCAAGATCCCGCACTTTCTTGCGAAGGGTGTTGCGGTTGACCCCGAGAAGCTCGGCCGCTCGAATCTGGTTGCCGCGGGTAGCCGCAAGGGCCGCGCCGATCAAGGGGCCCTCGATCTCGCGCAGCACGCGGTGATAGAGGCCGGGAGGCGGGAGCGTGTCCCTGAAGCCGGAGAAATACTCGTTCAGATGCCGCTCGACGGCATCGGACAGTCCCTCCGAGTTCTGCTGAGACGGCTGAGAGGCCCTTCCTGCTGGCTGAGGTGGAAGCAGAGGCTGGGAATCGAGTTCAGCATCGATGATGGCCCCTGTGATGGTGTCCTGGGGATAAAGGGCTGCCAAACGTCGAACCAGGTTTTCCAGCTCACGGACATTGCCCGGCCAGCGGTACCGCTTCAACCGGTCCATGGCGTCCACGTCGAGCTGCTTGCGCGCAAGGCCCTCCTTTTCCACCAGCACGAAGAAGTGGCGCGCCAGATCCGGGATATCCTCGACACGCTCGCGCAACGGCGGAAGGCGCAAGGGCACGACGTTGAGCCGGAAATAGAGGTCTTCGCGGAAGAGGCCCTGCTGGATGAGCACGCGCAGGTCCTTGTTCGTCGCCGCCACGATGCGGACGTTGGTCTTGATCGGCACCCGACCGCCAACAGTCGTGTATTCACCCTGCTGTAGGACGCGCAGGAGGCGGGTCTGGGCCTCCATGGGCATGTCGCCGATCTCGTCGAGGAAGAGCGTGCCGCCTTCCGCCTGTTCGAAACGCCCGGTGCTGCGGGCGGTCGCGCCGGTGAAGGCGCCCTTCTCGTGCCCGAAGAGTTCGGATTCAATCAGTTCGCGCGGGATCGCCGCCATGTTCACGGCCACGAACGGACCCTGCCGGCGCTTGCCGTAATCGTGCAGTGCCTTTGCCACGAGTTCCTTGCCGGTTCCGGACTCGCCTGTGATCATCACGGTCAGGTCGGTGGGCATCAGACGGGCGAGCGCCCGGTAGATCTCCTGCATGGCGTGGGAGCGGCCGACGAGCGGGATATCCTCGTTCTCCGGCGACGGGTTGGCCCCGGTGGGAACGTTCCGGGGCCGAGACAGGGCCCGGCCGACGACGGCGACGAGCTCCTTCAGATCGAAGGGCTTCGGCAGGTATTCGTAGGCTCCGCGCTCGGAAGCCTTGATAGCCGTCATGAACGTGTTCTGCGCGCTCATGACGATGATCGGCAGTTCCGGGCGTATCTTCTTGATGCGGGGCAGGAGATCGAAGGCGTTCTCGTCCGGCATCATCACATCCGTGATGACCAGATCGCCCTCCCCCTGAGCCACCCACCGCCAGAGGGTGGCGGCGTTGCTGGTGGAGCGAACCTCGTATCCGGCTCGAGACAGGGCTTGGTTCAGGACGGTCCGGATGGCCGCATCGTCATCAGCGAGAAGAATCTGTCCGCTAGGCATCGTTTAATCTCACAAATCGGCGCCGCGGCCGTCATCGGCGCGGTGCATAGGCAAAAGAATTCGGAAAGTGGTCCGTCTGGGTGCCGGTTCGCATTCGACGATGCCGCCATGGTCGCCGACGATCTTTGCAACGAGAGCAAGCCCCAGGCCGCTGCCTTGGACCTTGGTCGTCACGAAAGGATCGAAAAGATCGCTCATCAGCTCGGGAGGAATGCCGGGGCCGTTGTCGATGACGCTCAGCTCGATCGGAAGGCTGACCCGTTCCTGGGAGCCGGGGACCTGAAGCCGGACGCCGGTCCGGAAGGCCGTCGACAGGATGATCTCGCCGTCCGGGGCATCGATGCCGACCGCTTCAGCCGCATTCTTGACCAGGTTCAGAGTGACCTGGATCAGCTGATCGCGGTTGCCGAGCACCGGCGGAAGCGAGGGATCGTAGTTCTCGACGAAGCGGATGTGGCGGGCAAAGCCGGATTGCGCGAGGCGTTTCACGTGGTCGAGCACGCCGTGGATGTTCACCGCCCCGCGTTCGACCGGCCTCTCCTCGCCGAACAGCTCCATGCGCTCCACGAGTTTCACGATGCGATCCGTCTCATCGCAGATGAGCCGAGTGAGTAGCCGGTCGTCCTCGCTCGCGGATTGCTCGAGGAGCTGCGCCGCCCCGCGGATGCCGGACAAAGGATTCTTGATCTCGTGCGCCAACAGGGCACCCAGCGCCGTGATGGACCGGGCCGCCCCGCGATGGGTCAGCTGGCGGTTCATCTTATCGGCAATCGTCCGCTCCTGGAGCATGACGATCACGCTGTCGCTGTCATCACCCAAGAGACTCGCCGAAACGTCGACGATGCGCTCCGCTCCGAGGCGCGGGCTGCCGATATCGACGCGATGCTCACTGACGCTGGAGCCCCGTTGGCGAACATCCTCCACGAGCGCCAACACCGGCGAGCCGAAGGGCAGGAAGTCGCTGAGCTTCTGGCGCAGCATCATGCGCAGACTCATTTCGAAGAAGGATTCGGCTGCCGCATTGGCATGCACGATCCGGTGTTCCGGTCCGACCGTCAGAACCGGGATCGGCAGCGCATTCATGATGAGGTCGTTGATGGCCACCATCGTCATGCCGCCTCCCGATCCTGACGGCTGTAGAGGGAGCGCAGCAAGGCGATCACCATATGAGGTTCCTCGGAGGTCACGAGAGCGGTCCGAATGCTCGGTGCGATGTGGAAGCCTGAAGCCACGGCCACATCGGCATAGGCGGCAAGGTGCTTGCGGGCATGGCGGATGCCGACCTTCTCACCATAGAGGGACAGGAGTCCCTGATAATGCTCGACGGCGATCTCAGTCATCGCCTCCGGTGACGGATCGGGAAGCGTCACGCCTTGCAAAGCTGCACCGATCTGACCGACGAGCCAGGGCCTTCCGACCGCGGAGCGGCCGACCATCACGGCAGCGGCACCCGAAGCTGACAGGCAGCGTTTCGCATCTTCGAGCGAGCCGATATCGCCATTGGCGATAACAGGGATGCTGACGTTTCGGACAACAGCCGCGATCGCCTTCCAGTCAGCCTGCCCTTGGTAGAACTGCTGGCGCGTCCGGCCGTGGACCGTTACGGCTTGCACCCCAAGGCTCTCCGCTCTGCGTGCGAGTTCAGGTGCGTTGATCGTGTCATGATCCCATCCGAGCCGCATCTTGACGGTCACGGGAATGCTGGCCGCCTGTACGGTCGCTTCGATGAGCCGAGCCGCATGATCGAGATCGCGCATGAGGGCCGACCCGGCATAGCCGCCGATCACCCGCTTGGCGGGGCAGCCCATGTTGATGTCGATGATTCCGGCCCCTGCCCCTTCCGCCACTCGCGCGGCTTCCGACATCCAGTATGGCTCGCATCCGGCCAGCTGGACGACGTGGGGCTCGATCCCGGCTCCTTCAGACCTCAGCTGCGCTTCCTCCGAGCCTTGGACCAGCTCGTCCGACGCCACCATTTCGGACACGACGAGGCCAGCTCCAAGACGCTTGGCAATGCGTCGGAAGGCGACATCCGTTACTCCGGACAAAGGTGCGAGAATACTGGCGGCTTCTACCCGTACTGGACCGATGCTGAAGCTGCCTGCGCCTAATTTTTGATCAAAACTCATTGTGCCTAATCAATAGCCATTTCGACGCTAGGTTCAAGCCCCTCCCACAGGATTTGCCTTCTTCCCACCTCACGCTTAGGAGAGCGTTCGTTAGAGAGAGCTCGCCCGAATGTCAGTTGCCGCCCTCATCGTTGCCGCAGGACGTGGATCAAGAGCGGGTGAAGGGATCCCGAAGCAGTACCGGTGGCTTGAGGGAAAGCCGGTTCTGGCAAGAACGCTTTCGGCTTTTCTTTCGCACCCAGCGATCGGTCGAACCGTCGTGGTGATCCATCCTGACGACTGTGACTTCTATGAACAAACGATTCGGACGTTACCATCCCCGTCATCGTCAATTCTGCCATGCGCCCATGGCGGTGAGACGAGACAGGATTCGGTGCGAAATGGACTTGAAGCCTTAACAGACCTGAATCCTGAGATTGTTCTCGTCCACGATGCGGCGCGCCCTTTTGCTGGCCCCGATCTTATCGAGCGGGCCATCGAAGCTGCCCGGCATTGGGGGGCCGCTGTTCCGGGAACGACCGTCACCGACACCATCAAGGTGATCGGGGACCAGTCCGAAGTGCTCTCCACGCCGGATCGTTCGAGACTGAGGGCTGTTCAGACGCCGCAGGCTTTCCGTTTCCTTCCCCTTCTCGACGCACACCGCAAAGCGGCCGCTTCGAACCTTTACAGTTTCACGGATGACGGTGCCTTGGCCGAATGGGCCGGTCTGCCGGTCCATGTCTTCGAAGGCGAAATCGGCAATATCAAGCTCACCCATCCGGCGGACTTCCAGGAGGCCGAGCGGCGTTTGAAAGGCGAAGAGATGATTTGGGTAACCCGCCTCGGCACCGGTTTCGACGTCCACGCCTTCGGAGAGGGCGATCATGTCTGGCTCGGCGGGGTCAAGGTGCCCCATGACCGAGGCATCATTGCCCACTCGGATGGGGACGTGATTCTGCATGCACTGACGGACGCGATCCTTGGCGCTCTCGCCGACGGGGACATCGGCACCCATTTCCCGCCGAGCGATCCGCAATGGCGTGGCGCCTCCTCCGATCGATTTTTGGCCCATGCGGTGGAGCTCGTCCGCAATCGGAGCGGCATCGTCGACCATCTCGACACCACACTCCTCTGTGAGAAGCCGCGGTTGGGACCGTACCGGGAAGCGATGCGGCAGCGGGTTGCCGAGATTGCGGGGCTTCGCCTGGACCAAGTCTCGCTTAAGGCGACAACGACCGAGAAGCTCGGATTTACCGGCCGCGGCGAGGGCATCGCCGCTCAGGCAGCCGCGACGATCCGCCTGCCGGAGGTGAGTGCATGAGGCCCGAGATGACGAATCGCGCTGCGACGCTCCTGGACGCCTATCGCGACAAGGGCCTCAAGATCGCCACCGCCGAATCCTGTACCGGCGGTCTGGTCGCTGCCCTGCTGACGGAGATCTCCGGCTCTTCGTCCGTGATGGAGCGCGGGTTCGTGACCTATTCCAACGAGGCGAAGATCGAGCTGATAGGGGTTCCGGCCGAGTTGATCGCAGCCCATGGGGCGGTGAGCGAGCCGGTTGCCCGGGCCATGGCCGAGGGAGCATTGGCCCATTCCCGGGCGGATGTGGCTGTTGGCATCACCGGTGTGGCCGGCCCGACCGGCGGAACGGCCACGAAGCCGGTGGGCCTCGTCCATTTCGGCTTGGCCCGAAAAGGAGCCGCAACAATCCACCTGGAGCGGCGCTACGGCGATCTGGGTCGGGAGATTGTCCGCCGCCGGGCGGTGGAGGATGCGTTGGCCCTGCTGGAACAGGCAGTGCGCTGATCAGGCCGTTCTCGCCCCGACTTGAGTCTTCGACGGCGCCCCATAGATCTCGTCCGCCCGCTCCTCGAAGGCTTCGGTGAACTTGCGGAAGGCCCTGTCGAAGACGCTGCCCATGAGGAGGCCGAGCGCGAAGCTCCTGAATTCATAGTTGATGTAGAATTCCACGTCGCAGCCGCCGGGCACCTCGCGGAAGGTCCATCGATTTTCGAGGAATTTGAACGGGCCGTCCACGTATTCGACCGTGATCTTCAGGCGCGGGTCGTCCAGGGTCACCCGGGTGGTGAAGGTTTCCTTGATGGCCTTGTAGCCCACCGACATGGTAGCGACCAGAGATTCAATTCCTTCCCCACTCTGAACACGGCGCATGACCCGCAAATCCTCGCACAGGGGCAAGAACTCCGGATAGCGCTCCACATCGGCGACGAGGGCGAACATCTGAGCCGGCGTATGCTTGACGGAACGCGTGGTGCGAAAGGTCGGCATGCTCAGGCGGCCTCTTTAAGGGTTGAAAGCGCGGCCTCCACGGCCGGAATGTCGGAGCGGGAACGCAGCACGTAAACGCCCTGATCGGGCCGCAGGCGCTCCAGCATGCGAATAGTTTTTGGCCGCATCTTTTGGGGATAGGACCAGATCCAGCGCATGAAGGACCAGTCGAAGCGCTCGGGACCGGCGGTGCCGAGATCGGGCCGCGGTCGGCCATAGTTCCTCGCTACGCGCCAGAGTACGCTCAGGCTGCACTGCCAGCGCGGCAGGTCGAGCCAGATGACGGCGGTGGCGCGAGGCACGCGGAGGTCGAAGGTGCTGGCGTAATTGCCGTCCATCACCCAGGCCGGCCGGGCCGCGAGAGCCTTTACCCGCTCGCGCCATTGCTCCTTGGAGGGCATGGTCCAGCCGGGGCCGAAATATTCCCTGTCGAGATGGATCAGCGGCAGGTTCAGGCGCCCGGCGAGGCGACTTGCCAGGGTGCTCTTGCCCGCGCCCGGGCTGCCGATGACCAGAATGCGCTGCATGCCGCGTCCGAATAATGCTCGTCAGTTTCTAGCCGAGCTTCGTCAGACGAGCCGCCTTCAGCTTGGCAAAATCCTCTCCCGCGTGATGCGAGGAGCGCGTCAGCGGAGTCGAGGAGACCAGGAGGAAACCCTTGGCATAGGCGGTGGTTTCATAGGCTTTGAATTCGTCCGGCGTCACGAATCGGATCACCTGATGGTGCTTCTTCGTCGGCTGGAGGTACTGACCGATGGTCATGAAATCCACATCCGCAGAGCGCAAATCGTCCATGAGCTGGAGCACCTCGTTCCGCTCCTCGCCGAGGCCGACCATGATGCCGGACTTGGTGAAGATGGTCGGGTCGAGCTCCTTCACCTGCTGCAGCAGGCGGATGGAGTGGAAATAACGCGCGCCGGGGCGCACCTTCAGGTACTTGGACGGCACCGTTTCGAGATTGTGGTTGAACACGTCGGGCTTGGCCGCGACCACGACCTCGAGCGCGCCGGGCTTCCTCAGGAAGTCGGGCGTCAGGATCTCGACGGTGGTTTTCGGCGACCGGGCGCGGATCGCGTGGATCACGTCGGCGAAATGCCGTGCGCCGCCATCGGCGAGGTCGTCACGGTCCACGGAGGTGATGACCACGTGCTCCAGGCCGAGCTTCTCCACGGCCTTTGCCACACTCTCCGGTTCGTTCGGATCGAGCGCCTGCGGCAGGCCGGTCTTCACGTTGCAGAAGGCGCAGGCCCGGGTACAGGTGTCGCCCATGATCATGAAGGTCGCGTGCTTCTTCTCCCAGCACTCACCGATATTGGGGCAACCCGCCTCCTCGCAGACCGTCACGAGCTTGTTCTCGCGCACGATCCGGTTGGTCTCGGCCCATTTCGGCGAACCTGGAGCCTTCACGCGGATCCATTCGGGCTTGCGCTGCTGAACGGGCTGATCCGGCCGATGCGCCTTTTCCGGATGGCGAGGGCGTTGATCCTTGTTCAGTAGGTCGAGAACGACGGCCATGAAGCTAAAACCCCTGGGGCGAAGGGACCCTGCCCTTCTGATGTGCCGCTGATTTAAGACCTTCGGCGGACATTCGCAAATGCTCAGATAGCGGGGCTGCGTTTCATTTCAGGCTCCGGCTCTTGCTTGCCACCTGCAATGGGCATGGAAACGAGGCATAGACCTTATGGCTAAGCTCAACCCTGAGGCAGGGAACCTGATCGGAGCAGGCGCCGGCGACTTCTCACCGAGCCTCTCATCTGGAATGAGACTTTCCAGGATGTCAGGCACGGATCATGCCTCTGGCAATCGGCCGGCTGGGGGATTGTGCCCGGCCCTCCATTTCGGAAGCGCCACATTCCATGAGAGACCAAGCCCCTGCTGTGAACGGCGCAAGAAATAGGGCAAGAACAACCGCCTGCCCCGTATGCTTTCGATTGACCTTCGCGGTGGGTTGAACCTCTGCGGCCCGTTTGGGCTTGCGGCCGCCGCGGCGCTTGAATTGGCGATGGAGTTTCCTGGCGGCCTCGGGTACCCGCGGACGAATATGGGTCCAGTAAGCCTTGCGCAACCAAACGCGCGGTAGGTGAAACAGCATCGCCACGGCCGTCCGGCGCACAAGGTGCACGTCGACATACTTCTCCTCGGGCAAGTGCCAGTAGGCATGGGCCTGAGCCTTGCTCATCGGGTTGAGCTCATGCAGTTCACGCTGGGCAAACCCATCCCGGAAGGCGGCCTCGGTCAGGAGTGTGCCGACGCGGCACTCGGCAAAATCCTCGTTGAAGGTGTACTTCGGCAGCATGAGCGATCTATTGCATCTCAATGCCAGTTGCGCGCCCACGAGGGTGTCGTCGACCCAGATCAGATGCCAGGCCAGCCGCCCCTCGGCGGCGAAGTTCTCGACGAGAGCCGTGTGGAAAGCGAGCGAGTCCGGGTTGTTGAGGATGGCGCCACCACAGCGTCCCTTCCAGCCCGCTGCCTCCAGTGCCAGGAACTGAGGCAGAAAATCGGCCCGGGCATGAGGGCCGGTTACGATCTCAATCCGAACCTTTCCGCGCTTTTTGATCTTGCGATGATACCGCCCCAGATCACTCGACATTCTTTTGAGGTTGCCGATAAAAGATTCGAAGCTTCCACGGACGTCGAGAATGGAGAAGCCGTGGCACGCACTGGAGCGCACGAGATGATGTGCAGCCCCATCCCGCAGCGCCGACCAGATCGGCGAGTTCTGCCGCACCGCCTGCAGATCCAGTCCGACATGGCGCGGCTCCTGACGCGCCACTTCCTCGAGCAGGGACTTGAGCGCCTCGGCTGCACAATCGGGTGCCAGGGCGATGTCGCCCGAGGTCGTCAGCTTGCCGTAGGTGCGCAGCAAGGGGCGGCGATGGCCGAGGATCGGATGAGGGGTGATCACGACCGGCATCACGCCGATCAGCCGCTCACCGGCATAGGCAAAGCAGCACATCCAGCGCCAGTGCGGCCATAGGCCGTATCGAAAGGTGGCCTCGACCCAGGCCGGCAGCATGGTGGCCAAGCCCTGAGGTGACTCCCAAGCCAGACGATCCCAGGCTTCCCTGTGCGGCTGCAAGCCGTCGAGATCGCGGACGGTCATCGTTCGTACATCCTCGAGAGGAGCGCTGGAGAAACCACGGGTGGTCTCGCTATTCGCTCGTTCGAGATTCGCTCTGTCCAGCTTCATGCCTTGCGCCAAAGTTGGAGCGACCAGATAGATAGTCGCCATCAACATGCGCTCTGCTGACAATAAGCCTAAATGAGAAAAGTGAGACTGTAGTGACGCGTGGATTAGCCAAGAATAGTGATGTCAAAAACCGTAATAATCATGCTGTGCAGCCGTCTCGGCGCTCTGTGGCTCGTTGCTGTATTATTGCAGCGCAACAATAAACTTATGTTAATTCCAACTGCTTGCAAAAATACTTTTTAGGTTTAGCGGTATAATCCTAATAGGCAGGATACTCCGAACCTTTAAGAGGTAGGACCATTTGATTTATATACGACAATATTATTTCCGTGACACCTTTTACAAACAAAAGGGTCATTAAGTACCGCGTCGTCGCCAACGATAACTATGAAAAGGCCGCCGGGGGTAAGCTCATCTGTTGAGGCTAGCCGTTCCTATTCACCAGAGTTTGTTTCGGGGCCTATTTGGTAGCGCGGGCGTGCCGATCCGCTGCGTTTCTTTCACCGCGGCAAGGTCTGGAACGTGGGGAACGCGTTGGCAGGGACGGGATGGGATGACCGGGGCGATGGCAGCCCCGGCGCTCAGGGCGAGGCCGCCCGGGGCTGGGGTGCCAGAGCGCTCGCAAGACGCCGGACGAGATCCGCTTCCGGACAGCACGAGGCAAAGGCCAGTCGGATGCGGCTGGTGGTTTCCTGCACCCGCACGGCGATCTTGAGCAGGCGCAACCGCAGCGTTGCGAACTCCGCCCGGGCGAGAT
>NZ_VOSK01000113.1 GCF_009296175.1 Microvirga tunisiensis
TATCCTGACCAGTACTCCGAGCGGCATCTGCGCACACTCCAGCGGCGTCTGAAAATCTGGCGCCGGGATGCGGCATGGGCCATGGTGTTCGGGTCATCGGATCAAGGCTCGGTGCCCGCAGAGCCCTGAGGCTTGCCGGGAGCATGAAGATGAGGCAACGACCATCCGTGTCGGGAGCATTCTTCGGTGAGGCAATACGCGTAGGCGCCGTTCTCGTCGCGGATGAAGGTACCGATCTGAGCCATTGTCGTCTCTCCTGAGAGTTGTCCGAAGCCGCCCCATGCGGCCTCGATGGCGGTCGCGAGGCGACGGCCCGGCCGACTGCATCCGCAGGACCGCAGCGCGAGCGCAGGATGGCGGCAGCCGAGCTTGTTGGTGCGCGAGGAATGCGGCGCAGCCGCAGGGGAAGAAGGTCGGCGGAGCCGTTGCAGGCCCAGGCCGGGCCGGCGCCAGACCAGCCCAGAAGAGAGGCCGCTTGGGGGCTTCGCCGGCATGATCGGCCGAGAACGACGCTGGCGGTCGGCGTCTCTCCAGCGCGGTCGGCGCTGCCGGTGCGTCATCCTCCGCGGTCACGGCCACCCGGCCTGCGCCCCGACGCTGCATACCGCGCCCGACATGGCACAGACCATGTCGAGCACGATGCCGGGGCAGGATCGAGCCGCTTGGTGAGACAGAACCGCTTCCGCCGCGGGCCCGTTCCGATCAGGCCGGCGCCTCCAGGTCAGAGAGCAAGGACGCGATCAGCGCATCCGGTGCTTTGAACCGGCCGCGCCTCAGTTCTGGCGGGACGACCGCCTCGACCGCTTCCAGCTTTTCGGAGGGGTCCATGCGGAGGTAGACCTCTGTCGTGCGGATGTCGGCATGACCGAGCCATAGGGCGACCTTCCTGATGTCGTGGGTCGCTTGCAGCATGATGACCGCGCAGCTACGCCGGAGCTGATGCGGGGAGACGCTCCGATGACGCAGCGACGTGCAGGTCTCGGCCGCCTTGCCGACATGCTTGTCGAGCACGTATTCGAAGCCGGCACGGGTCATCGGCTCGTCCTGGGCATTGACGAAGAGCTCCGGCACGCGCACCGCGCCCCTGACGCTCAGCCAGGCGCGGAGATCCCGCGCGGTGTCCTTCCAGAGCGGCAGGCAACGTTCCTTGCGGCCCTTGCCCCGGATCGTCACGCTTGCGCCGTGCTGAAGCGACAAGTTTTCGGTCAGGACGCTGATCAGTTCTGAGACCCGCAAGCCCCCGGCGAAGCACAGGTGCATCATCGCCCGGTCGCGCACGCCGGAGCGTGTCGCGAGATCAGGAGCGTTGAGGATCGCGCGGACCTCCTCCATCGTCAGATGACGGATGAGCTTCTGATCGTGGCGTTTGGCCGGGATCGCATGAACCCGGCCGATCTGCTCCAGAGCGGCGGGCACCTTGTGCTCGACATAGCGCATGAACGTCTTGATGGCGGCAAGGCGCAGGTTGCGTGTGGAAGCGCCGTTGCCGCGCTCCTGTTCGAGATGGGCCAGGAAGGCCACGATCATCGGCGCGTCAAGGTCTTCGATCGTCAGCCGCGACGGACGGCTGCCGAGCCGTTTCGCGGCGAAGTCGAACAGCAGTTTGAAGCTGAACGCATAGGTCTCGCAGCTCTGCGGGCTATAGCCCCGCTGGCGGGGCATGTAGTCGCGCAGGAAGCCGGTGATGAGAGGGGCGAGCTTCGTCATGCGGCGCTCTCCCCGACCAGCCTTTCCGCTGCCGCGGCGATATCCGCCATCATCTCTGGCGTCGCCTGGAGATACCAGTAGGTGTTCCGGATATCGGCATGGCCCAGATAGGTCGACAGGGCGACGAAGTGCCGGGCGACCGCGCCGCGCTCGGCGCCGCATTGTTCCAGCACGCGGGTTGCGAAGGTATGGCGAAGGTCATGGATGCGGGGCTGCTGGCTCCGCTCCGGCGCGATCCCCGCCCGTCGCAGGGTGCAGCGGAACGTGTAGTTCACCGTCGTCGGACACAGCTTCCGGTGCTGGACGGACGGGAACAGCCAGTCGCTCTCACCGGCGCGCTGCCGGCGGACCTCAAGATAGCGGTCGAGCGCGTCGATGACCGTCGGGTGCAGCGGCACGAGCCGGCTCTTGCGGAACTTGGTCTCGCGGATGTGCAGCACACCGCCGGGCTGGATGTCGTCGAGCCTGAGCGCGAGCGCTTCAGAGACGCGCAGCCCCGTGGCGGCGATCAGACCGAACAGCATGGTGTAGAGCTGGCGCCGCAGGGGATTGGGCGTCTGATGCCGGAGATTGCCGGCGGCAGCGAGAATGCGGGCGATCTCGTCCGCGGTATAGATATAGGGGATCGGCCGCGTTTCCCGACGCCACGTAACGTCGGCGCGCGGGATCTCATGCCGGGGATCTTCGGCATGCAGGAAGCGCGCAAACAGGAACAGGTCCGTTAGACGCCGCGCGCGGGCGCCTGGCGTGCGGGCGACCGTTCCGATCCAGGCGAGAACAGACGCTGTGCGGATGTGGGGTTCAGCGCGCCCTGCAGCGAAGCGGGCGAAGGCACGAAGATGCCGCTCGGCCTTGACCAGCTTGTAGCCGAGCGTTCGGCGTCGTCGCTCAGCATGGCAGCCTCCCACCCCAGGGCTGCGCGATCTGCGACAGCAGGCCAATGTCCACCTTGGCATAGAGAGCCGTGACCGAGGGGGAGCGATGCCGCAGCACGGCACCGACGCCGGCAAGAGTGGCGCCATGGCGCAGCATGGCTGTCGCGGCGGAGTGGCGCAGAACATGGGCGCCGCGATGAGGGCTCTTGATCTCGGCCCTGTCGAGGGCGCGGTGCACGATGCACTTCACGGCGATGCGACTGAGTGGACGGACAGGCGCCGTGTCCGTCAGGAACACCCGCGTCGTCGCGATGCGTGGCCGCGCCCGCTCAATATAGGCGAGGATGGCATCGCCGATCTCCTGGGTCAGCGGCAAGCGTTCTTCGCGCCGGACCTTGCCGGCAACGGTTATGCGGCCGGTCACCCAGTCGATCTGGTCGAAGGTGAGATTGGCGACTTCGCTCGCCCGCAGGCCAAGCCGGGCAAGCAGCAGGATGACGGCCCGGTCGCGCAGGCGATGCTCGCCATCACAAGCGGCAAGGAGGCGGTCGAGATCGGTTTGCTCCAGGAAGCGTGGCGTCGTCGCCAACTGCCAGCTTGCGAAGCTCGGAACGGCATGCTCCCGGCCAACCGGGCATTGCCCGATCGCCACGAGATACCTGAGGTAGGCGCGCGTGGCGACGGCGATGCCCTGTGCCCGTCCGCGCCCGTGTGGCTTCGCGCGAGCGAGTACGAAGCCACGGATTGCGGCAGCCGTATAAGCTGTCGGGTCAGTGCCGAGCCACGCCAACAAGTCGACCAAGATCGTTTGATAGGTATCGAGCGTGGAGTCCTTGATGCCGCGCTGTTCCCGCATCCAGCGACGGAAAGCGGCCAGTGTTGGCCAGGTCTCCTCCAGTGACGGTGGCTGCACCGGCGGCAGGACGTTCGTCTCGCGCAGATAGGCGATGAACAGCGCGGCCGCGCCCTGCGGTGCGCGGGCGGTCTTGCCGCCCCGGAATACCGACGCTGATGCGGCGAAGCCGGCGTCGAGCGTTTCGATCTCGAAGCCGGCCGCGCGCACCCAATCGCCCCACAATGCCAGGAGGCGCACCACCTCCGTTATCGTTGCGGGCGAGTAGTCCTGCTCAGCAAGCCAATCCTTGAAGTGGTCGACATGCGGCTGCAGCCAATTGATCCGGACATCGACGCTTCGGCAATGTCTGCGCTTTCGTTTTGTCACCCTGTTTTCCTTCGTGTTGCTTGTTCACGCCGGGAGGGCCCGGCGCGTCGAGCAAATCGAAGACTTCGACGCTATGCCATGCGATCTGCGGTTTTGCCGGCTCAACAGGAACTCAACGAGTCCGGGGTGTCGGGCCAGGCGCGGTATGCAGCGTCGGGGCGCAGGCCGGGTGGCCGTGACCGCGGGAGGATGACGCACCGGCAGCGCCGACCGCGTTGGAGAGACGCCGACCGCCAGCGTCGTTCTCGGCCGATCATGCCGGCGAAGCCCCCAAGCGGCCTCTCTTCTGGGCTGGTCTGGCGCCGGCCCGGCCTGGGCCTGCAACGGCTCCGCCGACCTTCTTCCCCTGCGGCTGCGCCGCATTCCTCGCGCACCAACAAGCTCGGCTGCCGCCATCCTGCGCTCGCGCTGCGGTCCTGCGGATGCAGTCGGCCGGGCCGTCGCCTCGCGACCGCCATCGAGGCCGCATGGGGCGGCTTCGGACAACTCTCAGGAGAGACGACAATGGCTCAGATCGGTACCTTCATCCGCGACGAGAACGGCGCCTACGCCGGGACGATCAAGACCCTCACCCTCAACGTCAAGGCCACCATCAAGCCCTGCGACCGCGACAACGACAAGGCGCCCGACTATCGCGTCACCGCCAATGGTGTCGAGTTCGGCGCCGGCTGGACCAGGGCCGCTCGCGAGACGGGCGCCGAGTACCTCTCGCTCAAGCTCGACGATCCGTCCTTCACCGCCCCGGTCTACGCCTCCCTGGTCCAGGGCGACAAGGGCGAGCACAAGCTCATCTGGTCGCGATGACCGGCCAAGGGCGCTCCGCTTCCGGCGGGGCGCCCACCTTCCACCCTCGGCGTTATGCGGAGCCAAACCCGCCGAAACCGGCGGAAAACCAGCCCTCACAAGCCAACGCTCCGCATAATCCCGCTCTCCGCATAATCGGTCTTATGCGGTGCACCGCATAACAACCGAATTTGGCGCCGCCTGGCTTAAAACCTCCCGCGACGGCCGCGAGTACCTTGCGGTCAAGATGGACGATCCGAGCTTTCCTGCCCCGATCTTCGCCTCCCTGGTCGAGGGAGAAGGCGACGAGTTCAGCCTCATCTGGTCCCGCCGCTCTGGCGAATGACTCTCCGGCCCCCGCCGCACCGGCGGGGGCGCCACCCCCCTTCAGCATCATCCCTGAGAGAGCGCTCATGTCCGCCTTCGTTGTCTCGACCGCCCATATCGACACCATCGTCTCCGCTGCCATCGACCTCGAGCTCTTCGCCGCCCGCACCGACCACGGCACCCTCGAGCGGGTCTGCCCCGAGACGGCGTCTGCCTTCGGCAAGATGCTCCTCACCGAGAACGTCCGCTCCGTTGTCCACCGGTACCGCCTCGCCGGCAGCGCCGAGGCCTTCGATTACGCCGAGCTCGTGGAGACCTACGAGTTCCGGTACCGCCCCTGCGTCCCGGCAGGGGCGGCCGCCAAGGCCCTGGATTGCTTCGACTACCAGTCCTGCGAGACCGACGACTACGAGAAGAGCCTCGCCTACGCCTTCACCTGCCGCATGGGGAAGGCTCTCAACAAGCACCTGGCCGGCTACGACGCTGCCCCCTGGGGTATCGATGACCGGATTCCGGCAACGGCGCACTGACGTCGCCCACCTTGGCCCCGCCCCGGCGGGGTCCTTTTCCATCTCGAACCGGAGACAAGGACCGTAACCCGCAAACCGACCACGCGCGCCCAGCGCCAGGCGATCAAATGGCTCGACGACCGCAACGGCGACGGTGCTGCAGGCTACCGCGCGTTCCGCCTGGGTCGGCCTTGGGGTGAGACCGTGCGCACGCGCGACATCCGTGGACCGAACCCAGGCGACGAAACCGATGACACTGCCATTGATCGGGCGACGCCGGGATCGGAGCGCGAGCAGGATACAGGCCGCGTGTACCACTCCCCGTACGGACGCGAGCGCGGCCACTGGTTCTGGACGATGACAGCCACGGCCCTCGCTTCCCGGTCCCGACGAACGGCACAGTGGAAAAGCACGGGAATGCAGAACGCCACGTCATCGAGTGTGACCAGCGCATGGCGAGCTTTTACGGCGTCTGTCGAATTGGTGCGCAGTGTTATTTGCCACGGCTGACGCCGTGAGTTTCACAGAATAGCCCATCTGTGCGGCGGCCGCTTTTGGCGGCCGGCTCATAGTTCTTGTGCCGGCAGGAGGGACGAGGGGCGCGGCCCCCTCTCCCCAGCAACCCCGAAAACCGGTCTCCCCATCGTTCGGTCTGTCAGGCCGGATCGCCCGGCCTGCCATCCCTGCACGACCGCTCTCCGGCGGCCCTCCAGCCGCAGGGCGGCTTGCGGGTGGGAGATCCCCCTCCGGATTTCGGCATTGCCCCCCTCTCCCCCCGCTGTTCGCCACGAAGGCAGGGGCGCAGGCGCTGGCGCTGCGCCCACCAAAGGAGAGAGAGCATGAACCGGAACCTTTATCGTGATGTCACGGACCGTATTCTTGGAGAGATGGAGAAGGGTGCGCTTCCGTGGGTGAAGCCGTGGAGCGGCTATACAGGGTCGCAGATGCCGCACAACGCTGCGACAGGCCGCGCCTACTCCGGCTGCAATGTCGTGCTGCTGTGGATCGCGCAAGCCGCAGGCAATTTCGCAAGCCCTCGTTTTATGACCTTCAAGCAGGCGCAGGACCTCGGCGGCAACGTGCGCAAGGGCGAGAAGGGCCACAAGATCGTTTATGTGAACGCCTTCGAGAAGGAGGAGGCCAGCGACAGCGGCGAGACCGAGACCCGCCGCATTCCGTTCCTGCGGGAGTTTACCGTCTTCAATCTCGACCAGATCGAAAACCTACCGGAGACCATCACTAGCAGCCAAACCCCGGCGCAGAACATCGAGCAGCGGATTGACGTTGCAGAGGACTTTGTGAAAGCAACCCGCGCCGACGTTCGCCACGGCGAAGGTCAAGCCTACTACCGCCCGAGCGCCGACTTTGTGATGATGCCGAATTTCGAGGCCTTCAAAAGCGCCGATCATTACTATGCAACCCTCTTCCATGAACTCGGCCACTGGACCGGCCACGAGTCCCGCCTTGCCCGCGACCTGCGGAACCGTTTTGGATCCGAAGCCTACGCCGCCGAGGAGTTGGTTGCCGAACTGACGAGCGCCTTTCTGTGCGCGGAATTTGGCTTTGACGGCGATATCCGCCACGCCGGCTATATTGAGAACTGGATTGCCCTTCTGAGGAAAGACGAGCGGGCGTTTTTCACCGCCGCCAGCGCAGCACAGAAGGCTGCCGATCACTTGCGCAGCCTTGCCCTTGCCGACCTCACGCCGCAAGCGGCGTGAGGGGAGGGCGGTCCCATGAGCTTCAAGCCTCAATCGTTTAACGGGAGGGTCCGCTATGCGGCGGACCTGATCGCCAGCGGCGCGCGGCCTTGCCGCGCCTTCGACTCTTGCTTTGAGAATCACGACGGCGACGCTGTGGCGGCAGCCTTGATCCGACAAGCCGCAACGAACCGGGATCTCGCGCAGAACCTTAGACGGTCCATCAACCGCGCGCGAGCCGAGGCGGCCGCCGACAGGTGGCAGCACTTGAGCGACGAGGAGCTCAAACGCGAGGCTGCGCGGCTCCGGCGCGAGGGCCGCGCCGTCACCTCGACCACGCAGCCCCGCAATGTGCAGCTTGATCTCTTGTGAGACTCAAGGCCCGATCGGGCATCTTTCATAAAGACCAGGTAAGACCCGGCCAGCGCTATTCCAATTCGTGGCTTGTTAGACAGACAGCCGAGCCGCGCGAGCCAGTGTCAGGAGGTGTTCTCTCCTGCCTCCCGACCTGTGCCGCCCAAAGGCGAGGGGCAAGCCCTCAGAGTTCACAAAGCCGCCGCCGATCACGGCGGCGATTGTCTTCTTAGTTGATTGCAGATCGCGAGTCTTTTCTATGGAGACGAGTGGAGCCAGTTGCTCGAGAACGGCGAGCTTGCTAACCGCGAGACGACCGACCCAGTTCCTGTTGTGAAACTCTTCACGCCTCATGCTGATGGCGCTTAGCTTGTGGCCGAGATTCGCGCTGATATCGGCCGCACCAGCGACGAGTCGTTTTCACAGACCATCATTGCAGGCGCCGGCGATTATCGCCGTTTCTTCCATTGGCGATCGAGGCCATGAAGGCAGACGGATTGATTGCGCCAGGTGCAGCCATTGCGGAGGGACAGGGCGGAATTGGAGAGCAGCGCGGCCAGCTCGGGCATTGGCTCCGGCGCATGAACGAGGTCCCCCGGCATTGCCCACCGAGCCGCTGAGGAACCAAAGGATCACCTTTTTGTTGAAAAGGTACCTTAAACATGGTACCAACATACCCTAGAAGGGGTACCAAAATGGCGTTGAATATCAAAGATCCCGAACTGCTCAGTCAGATCGAGCACTTGGCGCGGGTACGCCGGGTCAAGAAAATGGATGTGATCAGAGACGCACTTAGCGGAGCCATGGAAAAGGAGAACAGCAGGAAGAGTGTTCGGGAGTTGCTTGCCCCTGTTCTGGAAAAGGCAGCGCGGCTTGGCACCAGCAGCACCATGACTTGGGAAGAGCATAAGCGCGCCTCTGACGAGGAATGGGGGGAGGAGTAATGTTTTTGGATGCGTCCGCCGTGTGCGGCATTCTGGCGAACGAAGAGGATAAGGATATTCTGCTCGCTAAGCTGGATGCCGCAACGACCCCGCTCACCACGTCGCCCGTTGCCATGATGGAGAGCGTTCTTGCTGTCAGTAAGGCCAAGAAGATCACCATTGACGAGGCCGAGGAGCTTGTGACGGACTTCATGAGCGTCTTGAAGGTTCGGAACATCAGCATCACGCCAGAGATCGGAAAGCGCGCGATCCGTGCGCGTGTTCAATATGGCAAGCCCCATCCGGCTCAGTTGAACATGGGCGATACGTTCGCCTATGCCTGTGCGAAGAACTACAACATCCCCTTACTCTATAAGGGCAAGGATTTCCCGCACACCGATCTGGCTTAGCGCGCCTGTCAATCTTACCTCAAGCCGTCCTCTAGCCGAGCTATGTTGCGGCCTGGATCGCAGCGGGTGAGGAAAATTTCCGTCACGGATGAGGAGCCTATCGGACTGAGGCTTCCTTTTTCAAAAGGGCCTCCACCGCATCATCGAGAACGGCATAGGGCAAAACGCCCCGATCCAGAGCGAGCTTGCGCCGCCCCAGGAGCAAGTCAGGGCGGATCATCGCGCCCCACCATTCGCGCTCAACATCCTCGACCGGCGGACGGCCAGGACGTTTGGCTTGAGCCGTGGACGTGGCCTCAGGCACCGAGGTTCGAGACATCGCAAACTCCGTACTGATTGACGATCGAGCGCCCCGCCGCCGCTATCATTTCGCGGCGTGGTCGCGCAGATAGGCGGTGAGGGCATCATCAAGAACGTCATATGGTGACACATTGCGGTGCAGGGCGAGTGTCCGCACTTGCAGCAGGAAGTCAGGCCGGATCTGCGTTTGCCACACCACCCGGCCCTTATCGTCGCCAATGCGCGCCGTCGGCTTGCTTCGTTTCGGCCTGCGGCCTGACGAAGCCCCGGTATTGGCGGCAGGCGAGGCGACAGGCTCTTGCCGCTCTTGTTCGACGGGTCCAGTCGGAAGAGGGGAAGGAGGCGCGGCCCGTTCAGGAGCCGGGTGCTCCACCGGGTGAGGGGTATCACCGGTTATGATCTGACCCGTCGCGGCGGCCGCTTCACGGCCTTTCGCGAGGATTTCATCAACCGACAGCGAGGGCCGCGGTGTCTTCTTGAACGTTGGCAGGGGCAGTTCCGCCATCAGACAGTTCCTCTAGAATTTCGGTCGTGAGAGCAAAGACGTTCGCGCGAGCCTTGCGGATCTGTTCGGCGTCAGCCTTCATGGTTGCGAGGGTCCCGCCGTTGTCCGTCAAGGCCCGGTAAATCGGCCGCAACTGCAACATGGTGCGGAAATATGGAATCTCCTCCTCAACAATGAAGGCGATCGCCTCTTTGAAAACATTCGTCCTGGAGGCAATGCCATCCACTTCATTGAGGAAGAGCCGCACCCCGCCGTCGCGGAAGTGCGAGGTGTATTTCACAAAGTCAGCCGCCTCGACGATATCGAGTTTACTGGCGCGGCTTGGGACCACGATCAGGTCGGCCTTTGCGGCGACCATCGCCATGGAGGGTGTGAGCGCCCCTTGAGCATCGATCAGCACCAGGCCGTCCTCGGGCAGATGATCGAGCCGATCCCCTAACGCGCGTTCGCCAAGGCAGGAGACGACTTCAATCCGCTCAGGAGCCGCGCCAGCTGCCTTGCACCGCTCAAACCATTTGACCGTCGATTGCTGCGGATCAATGTCGAGGATCAGAACGCGCTCGCCTCGAGCGGCAATTTCCCCCGCTACAAGAATGCAGGTCGTGGACTTTCCTGATCCGCCTTTAGAGGTCGCAAAGCCGACAACGGGTGCCTGTGCCATTCCTCTCACTCTCCTTCCCCGGCAGCCCAAAAACAGCCGCCAATGCGCCAGCGGTCGGAGGTCGGCACCTCCCGCTAAACGCAATATATATTTGCAACCTGCTTAAAGAGGAAATATTTATTGCCCTTTCCACAGCGAGAAGCGCATTGCCCCTGTTGTCGTGGCCGCCAGGACACTTTTGAGCCCCTTGATGCTTTTGGGATTGGTGGCGGCCGTGACGTTCTTGGGTCTCTCGGTTGCCGTGATCGTCTTAGGTCCCACGAGTCTCTCGGTTCCCTTAGCCCTCTTGGTTCTGGTGACACTCAAGGGTCTCCTGAACGTCCTCATCCTCACAGCGTTCAAGATTGTCATGAGCGTGTTGATCGTCGTGGTGTGCAAGGCTCTCCAGAGCATCAAGGTTGTCGTGACGATCGAGAATACTGTGTTCCTCATGCTTCTCGGGACGCTCGGAACAGTCGTGACGATGTTGAGAGTCGTGAGCATCAAGATAATCGTGGGAGTCACGAAAAGGAAATCGATCTTCTACTTTGAATGGCAGGATAGCACATCTTGTTATACACAATCTGGCATGTGCCCTCACCGGGCGGGGCTCAACGCTCCGGCAGTTGCCACCAAGCGGCAACCGGAGCCTCCAGACTTCACAAAGGACCAGAGATTTTGGCGGCAAAAGAGACCCGGAAAGACCTTGTCGCGGTACGGCTGCAACCGTCCGAAAAGACTCATTTCGCCGCCGTCTGCGAAGCGCATGGCGTGACCATAAGCGAGGGTTTCCGCCGACTGGCACGCGCCGCAGGCGGTCTCGGCCCGACGTTCGACCACGAGGCGAAGGCTGCCATTGAGCAGCTTTCCGCTCAAACCCGTGCCGTGGGTGTGAACCTCAATCAGATCGCGCGAGCCATGAACCAGGGCCTTGTTCCGGCTGATGCGACCTTGCGCAAGGTTCTCGAAGACATCGCAGAGACCATCGACGGCTACGACGACCTGTTTGTTTCCATGTGCGCCCGGTCGCGGAAACTGGCAGTCAAAGCCATCAAGGATGAGCCGGCATGATCGGGGCAGGGGTCTTTGACGGTCTCGATTTTGCCGCTCGCAGCTTTCGGTTGCGCGTCCGTCGTCAGGCGTTCCGCGAGGCCAACGAGATTGCGGCCGGTCTTTACGACGAGGCTCCGGTCAGGTCCTCGGCCACGCCGCAGGCCCCGGGGCGTGGAATGCCGGCAGCACCCGCAGCACCGGCCGCTCCGGCCGCGCCCCGGCCAGCAAGCTATCTCCCCGCGTCCGGGTCGCGGATCGTCGTTACCCCCGAAGAGGAGGAGCGCCGTCGCCGTCGGGTCGCAGCCGCAGGAGCCGGGATCGTCGCGGCGCGGCCGGCTCTGGCGATGCAGTCGATTGGAGCCGTGCAGGAGGCTTATGCGGTTGAGCTCCGTTCGGTCGAAGTGAAGCGCGCCGCCCTTGCCATGGGTTCGCAAGCCGCCGTCGTGAAGCTTGCCAGTTTCGCCAATGGCCGCGCCCGCGTGTCGGCGCTTCTGACCTATCAGAGCCATGACGGCGAACTAGCGCTTGAGCGTCAGGACGGATCGCACGTGCAGGGCAGGGAGGCCATTCAGGCGCTTGTTGCCCGTTGGCAGGAGGACGCCCCTACGCGCGAGCCGTCGAAAGACGTTCTCAGCTTCACTCTCACGATCAACGGCGAGGTTTCACAACAGGAGGCTGAAGCCGCTCTTGCTGAGGTCCTTGCCGGTCATCGCTATGCCTTCCGTATCGAGGAGGAGGGCGCTCAATCTCGGCTTCATGTCGTGATGTCGGCCGCCAGCTTGCGACGCGACGAGCAGGGCAGGGCGCTCCGGATTTACGACAATCGCAAATCCCTTGGCGCTCTTGAGAGCCGCCTGTCGGATTCCTTTGATGGAGCCACCTTCGAGCCTCATGGGTTTCTGCATGGGGTCGAGGGTGCAAGCCTGCATCTCTTGCGCCTCTCCAGGAACGGCGCGCACTCCGTCATCACCAGCAAGGGCAAGGTTCTGACGAGCGAAGAGGCCGCACGGTCCGAGGCGAAGTCATGGCGGCGTGATCTGCGCTCGACCAACCAGCGCGAGATTGCGCACATCATCTTTTCCGCCAAACCCGGCACGGACAAAGAGGCCTTTGTGAGCGCCGTTCGGGCCACCCTGGACCAGGAGTTTGAGGGCCGGGAATATGTGTTCGCCCTTCATACCAACCGGCAGCACATCCATGTTCACGCCGCCGTCAGGATGCGGGACATCCGTGGACGCACCATGCACCCTGGTGTTCACGATCTCCAGCGTTGGCGCGAGACCTTGGCTGAGGCCGCCCGGCAGCGGAACATCCCTATGGAAGCCGTAAGCCGGTTCGAGCAGGCCCATGTTCCTGGCTACAAGCTCAAGGACATTCGCCGCGTCGAGCGCGGCACCGCTCCCGAGAGCGCCCGCCGTCGTGTCGAGGCAGCGAAGACCCGCGCTATTCACATTCCTACCCGCGAGGAAGGCCGCAAGCGCGCCAATGAGGTTGCGCGCGGCTGGCAGGCTGTGGCCATTGCCCGGGCCTCTGGTCCCGAGCCGACCCTAGCCCCCGATAGCATCCGGCTTTACCGCGCGGAGAGGCCGGTCGCGTCGGACGCTCCGGGAGCGGATAAGTTGAGCGCGCCCCTGTTCGCCCGCGACCGCGCCACCGCCGAGACCTTGGCGGCGTCGTTCAAGGGCAGCGTCTATTACTTGGACGTGCCCCGGTCGCGCCTGTCCGAAGTCACGCCCTCCTGCACCAACCCCGAGGCTTACGTCACGGTCAGCCGTGACCTGGCGGCACGGCAGCAGCCGTTGACGCCCACGCCGGAGCGGAGGGTGTCGGAGCTGCAAGAACGCACCCGCACGGCGATTGAGCGCGCCGAGCGGCAATCCGAAATCCAGTCTGAGCAGAAAGGAACGCCCACCATGCCGACGCTTGAGCGGATGGAGAGCACAGTTGACTCCCTGAAAACCAATATCACCGCCATGATCGAAGCCGCCCCCGAGGAGGCGCGTCCGGCATTGGAAGAGACAGCGAAGGAGGCCATTCAGGATCTTGAGCAGGCGGTTGCGAAGAAGCGCACCAAAGCCGAGAGCCGCCGTCCGGACATCGAGGGCGACCGCTATGTTGAGCCGAGGCCGAACAGCATTGAGGGCTTCCGCTCACGCGCCAAGGGGTCGGATATTCACTATTTCCGCGAGACCCCGACGGGCGAAAAGCTCGCCTTCGTGGACAATGGCGAGCAGGTGAAAATCCACGATTGGCAGGACCGGGAGAGCGTTCGCGCCGCCCTGCAATTGTCCTCTGAGAAGTGGAACGGTCTGACGATCAAGGGCAATGAGCAGTACAAGAGCATGGTTGTGAGCCTTGCCGCCGAACACGGCTTCAAGATCACAAACCCTGAGCTGCAAGAGCGCATCGCCGCCGAGCGGCAGCGTCTTGGCAAGCCGGAAGCTGTGAAGGAAACCGCGGAGGTCCGTGAGGCCGCGCAGCAGCCGGAGAAGGCGAAAGATGCCCGTGCGCAAAAATCCACCTCGAGCGCAGCAGCCGAACCCAAGGCGGACACCGCAGTCAAGCCGGAGGCCAGCCCAATCGCCAAGCCTGAGAAGGACAGCGCCGAGCGGCCGCCTATGGTTGGCGTTCTGGTGACAGTCGGGGAGGGCCGTTACAAGGACGATCCGAAGAACGACGTTTCGCCTTACGTCGATCTGCGGAGTGAGGACGGCCGCGTGCATCGGATCTGGAGTGTTCAGCTAGCCAAGGATCTCAAGGCAGCCGACGCGCAACCGGGCGACACTGTGAAGGCGCAGTATCTCGGCATTGAGCATGTGACGAAGCCGGTTCCTGTGAAAGACGTGAAGACCGGCGAAGTCACTCACCGCGAGGAGAGGGCCGTAGAGCGTGGTGTGTGGCGGATGGAGGTTGTGCGCCAGGTGCAGCAGGAGCAGCGGGCGAAGCCGGAGGCGCAGGCCTCCGAGCCCGAGACAGTCAAGGACGCCGAGCAGCAGACGCAGAAGCAAGAGCGCGATCGCGCCCAGGAGCAACAGGAGCAGCAGCGCCGCGAGACGCAGCGCCGTGAAACCCATAAGCCCCGGCACCGGCCCTAATACGTCCCCGGAGTCCGCAGCAAAGGCCGTTCGATATGACCGAATCAACAAGCGATAGTCACAAAGGCCGGTATCAGGGGATTGCGTTTGCGTTGGCGGAGGTTGCCCGACTCCACGACGAGCCGCAGGTTGTCGTAGATGTCATGAGCAACACCGGCCTCCTACTTACCGATCTAGCCGAGGCTGGAGCCGCCGAAGAGGATATGGACGAGATCAGAAAATGCTTCGAACAGTGCCAAGGGTAAGCCCTTCGCGCATGCCCTAGTTCGAGCAGTCCCATTCCGATCGCAATACAAAGACGCCTCTGTTCACTACCCCGCCTCGAGGGGAGAGAAGATCTCCCCTCAGATATGTTCCCGTTGCACCTTGTACTCTTCCTGACAGTTTGAGGGTCCAGGCCGTGCCGATATTCGAACCTCCCTGCCAATCTGGATGGATGTCATTCGGCTGTGCGCTCTTGAGAATGCGAGCCGTCACGTCCTTTGGGCTACAGGTTAGCGCTAGTACCTGCGTTGATGTGAAAAGCAGGGATGCGCCCACTAAAGCCATTGTTCGGAACATGCTTCCAAGCCCTCTACAGAGTTGCGACCTAGCCGGGTGATGCCTCACGCGGCTTGCGGCTGGTCCGATTTGTGACCTTCCGCCACGATTTGGAGTGCATCATCCGGCAAGGGACGTTGCAGCTTCAAAGCCTCTTCGACGGGCGCATTAAGCCAGGTTTCAAATTCTTCCGGCGTCGTCAGGATCACAGGCATTGCCTTGGGATGAATCGGTTTGACGACGCTGCTGGGTTCCATGGTCAGAAACGAATACAGCAAGTGTTCCCCTTCGACGGGATGTCCCTCGGACACCCTTCCAAGGCCGCCAGATGCCGGCGAACGCCGCCAGCGGCCTATCCCCTTGTTTAGAGCAAACCAAATCAGTGTTTTGCGCGGCTTGGTATCTGCACATTCGCTGAAGCTGGTTAGAGGAATAAGCGCCCGATACTGTGGCTTGAGCCACCCGCGCCAGAACGGCGAGGACACGTTGCGCACGTTCGTAACAGGATGATTGTCGACCTTCGGAGGAGGGGGAAGCTCCACCGCATTTGCAGAAACTCGCGCTCGCCATCCGCCAGCCGCACGGCCGGAGCCATCTGATTGGGGAAGATCCCAGGCAATGGCGGCAGGTTTCCGGCATTGTCGCGGGTCACCTCGAAGGTGTTCCGCATCGTGGCTTGCGACGTGTAGGCACTATAAAGGTTGCACATGCGCGGCCCCCTGGATTGCGATTTCATAGAGCAGCCTAACCGCAGCCGCTCAAGAGATCCAATGCCAGCGCTCTGTCAGGAAGCCAATCTGGTTCGTCCGAAACCGGGTTCTCAAAAACGACCGTTTTTGAGGGAACGCATCAGATGGAATAACGTCAGCTTAGTCATCAGCGTGCAGGACACGTACTTTTATGGTCTCTATCCAAGCCGTGATTGACTGCCGCCCGTCACGAGGGCCCTCGATATCATCGGCGACAAATCCCTTTCGCGCAGCTTGCACAATGCGCCATCACTATCAGGCCCCAACGTAATCCGCTTCGCCTGGCCTGTGCGCAGAACTGGAAGTCGGCGGCAAAGTAGGTCTGCCAAAGCAGCATCCTCGACAGCGCAGACGATCTGCCGGCCTTCGGCCACAAGCTGCGCCGCCACTTCAGCCAAGTGGACGGTCCTGAAGTCATCGACGTGCTGTACAGGATCGTCGAGAAGGATCGATCGCCATCGGCTCCAGGCCAGCGACGCGTTCACCGACAGAAGGAAGGCCAAACCCGTAGCCCGCCGTTGTCCGCTCGAGAAGAGAAACTGAGGATTCAGGTTTTCCCCGACTTGCAGCTTTAGGAAGCGCTTCACGTCGCCCCGGATCGAATACTCGATATCGCGCCAGACGGGGTGCGGGCGTAAACGGCGGTAGAGCTCGGACATCAGCGGGAGAACCCGGTCGAGTCTCCGGTCGAGCGTTTCGCTGGCGGCCCGGCGCGCCGCATCGTGGATGGCGGACGCATTCACCTCGGCTCTGCGGGCGCGCCCGAACTTCTCCTGTTCCAGGGCTAGTAACGCTTTAGCCTCTATCTCCGCATGTTGGGCCCGTTCCAGCTCGCTGTTGAGACGGAGCGTTTCTAGGATCCTGAGATCCTGACGCGCGGCGCTGGCTGAACTTCTGATCTCTGACTGGCGTCCCACAAGCTCATCGAGCCCGATGGTATCGGCAACTCCCAGCATGTTCCGATCATGATCGAAGGATTGCATGAATGAGCGGATCTTCTCGGACGCAGCTTTGCTCGTAGCTACAGCCCGCTCGGCGCTCTCAAGCCGAACCTCCGCAGCCTTTGTCGCTTGTTCCCGCTGCTCCTGGCGAGCGGCAGCTTCGTCTAAGCGCGCCGCTATCGCTTCAGCAACTGCAATGCCTTCATCAAACTCGGCGTGCGACTGGCTCTTGGCGCAAAGGGGGCAACACCCGTCCTTCAAGCCGACGGTGCGGCCAAGAGAAACCAGCTGGATCAGGTGACGTGCTTCCGCCGCAAGTGCGGAGGAGGGCGATGCGCCTACGCCTTCGGCGAAAAGGTTGTCCAAGGCGGCTTTTGCGGCATCCCGTTCGCTACGAACCTGTTCCTCGGCGACTTCAAGTTCCGCTAGGCGTAAGCGCGCATGGGCAGCTTCAATCCAGCGTTTGGCCAGACTTTCCAACGCGTCTGCCTGTGCATTGAGGGACGCGATGCGATCGCGCACGGGTCCCATGAGCCGATCCGGCGAAGCCTGCGTGTCCGCGAAGGCCCTTAGACGGCGAACAGCCTCGGACATGACTTCGTCTGCGACGATGTTCGCCCGCACTTCATCAATACGTCGTGCCGCTTGAGAAACCGCGCTGTTAGCGGCGTTGACCGCTTCCTGTGCGGCGCTGGTCCGACGTTTCGCGGCAGCCAGGAGCTGGTGGGCCTTGGCGATCCAGTCGTCGGCGTCGTTAGCACCCAGGGCATCACGCAGGAGCGCGTAGCGTTCCGTCTCCTTCAGGTCGAGACTAAGCCCTGCAATGTGTTCGTCACGAATGATCGAGGCTGAGCAAAGCTGCTCCAGGGGTGCGGGCGGGGCCAGCTCGCTGTCGCAGAGCTGTGCGGACACGATCGCCAGCTGCTGTTGGTCCGGCTCTCCGAACTGAGTCCGGCGGATACTGGCGACCTTACCTCCGACATCGAAGCCGACATCCACATACCGGTCCTCCGGTGCAGGTCCCTTGCCGGTCCACCAGATATAGTCGGCTACGGTCTGACCAGACGCTTTGGCATCTTTGTACTTGCTTAGGGTTCCGGTCAGAGCGAACTCGATCGCGTCGAAGATGGTGCTTTTTCCCACGCCGTTGCGACCATCGATGATGGTGAAGCTCTCGGCAAACTCGATCCGGACCGGCTTGCGGTACCCGCGGAAACCGCACACGTCGACATAGGCAAGTCTCATGGCGCTTCCTCCAGCACCTGCATGATCGCGGTTTCGTCCGCACCCGAGAAGAACGCTTCGAGGGCCCGCGGCGGCAGCTCGGTGGTGCGCAGGCGGATCTCCTCGATCATATCTACGGCGTCGAGCTTGGGAGCTGCCTGCAAGGGGAGCAGCGGCAGAAGAGCCGCCCTCAGGTCAGACGTGTCGGCGACCCCGGCGCGGGCGATCTTTCGAGTCCCGACTAGGCTTTCCTCGATGGTCCCGAGAACAGTAGATTGGGCGAAGCTGGCCTCCTGGCGGGCCAGCAGCACCGTATAGGCGTTCCACGCCTTCTGACCGGCGCGGCGCAGGCCTAACTGGTGAGTCGCGACGGCGCGGTCGGCGTCGTGCTCCCAGGAAGCCGCCAAGCTGGCGGGATCGTCATAGGCGAACAGGAAACCAAGGATGGTGCCGTTCTCGAAAGTCAGGAACTGCGTGTCCCCGGATGCGCTCCGGGCTGTGGCGAAGCCGTTTTCGCCAAGGATTTCCGCGCTTGCTTCAATGATGTCAATCATAGCTTCAGCTCCTCGACGGCTTCGGGACGGGTGAGCCAGCGGCTCGGACTGCTCCGGATGATCGTCGGTGTCGTTCCGTCCCGCACGATGTCGGATGGCAGGGCTTGGGTCTCCGCACCGACGGCGATGACAATGTCGGGCGCGACTGCCGGTGCCGTTTCGCGCTCGAACTCGGCTTTCACACGATGGAGCGCTTGGTTCGGCGTACGCAGAACGCGGATGCGGCGACCGTCCATCGACCAGTATGAACCGTCGGGAGTCGCGCCACTAGCCCTCAATTGAATGAGGGTCAGGCCGAGCAAGGCCTCCTGAGGAGGGTCACGGTCGCAGGCAGGCTTCCCTGGCCTGCGGCCCTCTAAGTCGCGCCGGGCAAACCACAGTGCGTCGTTATCGACCTCCGGTGCCTTCAGCCAGGCATCGTCGGGAGCGTTACCTGTCGTCTCGGCATAGGCCTCCTTGCCCGACCACAGCACGCGGCGCACGAACGACTTCGAGAACTCCAGGCGCAGCCTGTCGAGGAAGTCCGATCCGGACGCGGAAACGTGATGGAACTCGGACGTCGCCCGTTGTCCGAGCGCGTAGAGGGCAGGAGCCTTCGTCTCGAACGTGGCGTTGTCAGCCGGATCGACCACGATGACGCGTGTGGGACGCACCGCTCCGAGCGTCCGCTCCAGAATGGCGTTGAGGTAGGACCAGTCGGACCAATAGCCGACGATAACAAGGTCACGGTCGAGAAGGTTGATCCTGAGCCATTCCTCGCTCGACGCAATGCGCCCTGCCACCGGTTCGGCCTCCAGTTGCCCGGGAGCCCACACAGTGTTGTCCAAGTCTTGCGTTCGGCAGCCGTGGATTTTCAGGTAAGGGGCCGTGCCAGCCGGGAGCTTCGCGAGTTGGTGGCCGTCCACGCCCATGCCGATCTGGCCGAAGAGGAGTTGCCCGGCCGTCTCGACCATACAGTCGACATTCGTCGTGACTGCGGCTTGGATGCCGCGTACGAGCAGCAGGTCGGCGACGGCGTGGTGGCCGGGGTTCGGACGGCCAGCAAACGCGTTCGGATCGATCAGAGATCGCAGGTAGACCGTTGCAAGCTCCTTCCTTTTGAAGAAGAATTCCGCCTGCTCTTCGATCCCCGCCGGGAGAGGCTCCCTGATGCCGCCATACTTCGCGTCGTAGGCCTGCTTGGCCTGAGCGGCGAGCACCGCCGCGCTCGGCAGTGCGCTCGGCGGGGCCATCGACAAGCCTGCGCCACAGAGGACGGCCAAGCGATTATTCAGCAGTGAGTCGAGGGCAATTTCTATGCCCCCTTCGAACTCAATCCCTTTCATGAACCAACAGCCCCCGGAGGATATTTTGTTACTATTCGAGATCGAAAGGAGTGGTGGGTTCAAGTGATGAGCGCAACAGCTTTGGCCAGCGTAGCTCCTGGCGTTTGAAAGCCAAGGGTTTTTCTTGGCCGAGTATTGAGCCTGAGCGCGATCGCATCCAAGTCGCTCTGGCTATGCACGGACAGGTCTGAGCCCTTCGGGAAGTACTGCCGCAGCAAGC
>NZ_VOSK01000114.1 GCF_009296175.1 Microvirga tunisiensis
TATCCTGACCAGTACTCCGAGCGGCATCTGCGCACACTCCAGCGGCGTCTGAAAATCTGGCGCCGGGATGCGGCATGGGCCATGGTGTTCGGGTCATCGGATCAAGGCTCGGTGCCCGCAGAGCCCTGAGGCTTGCCGGGAGCATGAAGATGAGGCAACGACCATCCGTGTCGGGAGCATTCTTCGGTGAGGCAATACGCGCGTTCGCTGTTCGTCGCGGACAGCAGGGAGGAGGCGCTGCGCCTCGCGGAAAAGGGATTGCGCCGCGTCGTGGCCGATTTCGCCGCCAAGGGGCACGTGATTCCGGGCGACACCCTGGTGGACATCATTGCCGCCCTCGACACCCATGTGGGCACGCCCCAGGACGTGATCGAGAGCCTGAGCCGAGACACGACCCTGCCACGGGTGACGGACCTCGTGTTCCAGGTCCACTCGATCGATCCTCCGCACGAATACATCCTGCGATCGATCGAACTGATCGCGAGCGAGGTCGCCCCGGCGCTCGGCTGGCAGAACCCGGCAGGCAAGTCTGAGAAGCGCGTCGCCCTCGTGCGTTGAACCAGCCACGTCAACAATCGGCACGTCAACAATTGGAATGTGAGAAGACCATGAGCACCATCATATCGGACGTCATCGATCATCTTGCCGGGATCCAGCCGGGTTCGAGCCTCGACACGTTGCGCGACCAGCGGCGGCAGGCCCGGGAGAACGCGCAGAAGAGCTTTCAGGCGCTGTTCGAGCCGGAGTTCCCGGGCAATGTCACGGCGATCGAGCGTTACGCCGTCGCTACCTTCGTGGCAGGCCTGCATCGTCAGCCTCACGTGACCGCCTTCTATGCCGCCTCCCTGCAGGACCTCGGACATCCCAGGCTGACCGACGCGATCAAGGCGGAGATTGCCCGGGGTTCCGTCGAGGGCCCCTATGGCCGCTATCCGCAGGGTCCTCTCACGGTCGAGGACAAGGAGGGGCCCGTCTACAAGGTCTCCGCGGACAACCGGGAGAGCCTCGGACAGCGGCTCGCCGCGGCGCTCGAGCATGCGCATCTGCTCGTCTTCCATCCGCGGGATGCAAGCCCGGCCGCCTTGCAGAAGCTGCTCGATGCCGGCTGGTCGACGACGGATATCGTGACCCTGTCGCAGCTTGTGGCGTTTCTGTCCTTCCAGATCCGCGTCGTCGCGGGCCTGCGGGCTCTTGCGGGCTCGTCCGCAATCGAGACCACCGATGCGGAATACACGCAGATCTTCACGGGCGTCCTGGCGTCCGGTGCCGTTTGAGAAGGAACGATTCCATGACCGAGAAAACCCTGTCGCATCCCGACAACCGGGAGCCCACGGCATTCACCCAGGAGGAGCTCGGCTGGGCCCCGTGGCTGGAGCCGTTCCCCGCCGATCAGCTGACCGACAGGCACTGGGCCGGCCTCGTCGATGCGTCGCGCGCCAAGTCGCCGTACTTTCTTCTGCTCGCCCGCGATCCGGATATTCTGCAGGCCAGGACGAAGACGGACAAGGACATCTTCCACAACACGAGCAACGGCCTTCCCCGCGCTGAGCGGGAACTCGCCGCGACGGCGACCTCGCGCTCCAACGGCTGCATCTTCTGCGCGTCCCTCCATTCCCGGTTCGCCACGCAATATTCCAAGCGCGGTCCCGACGTTCAGCGTCTTCTCGACGAGGGCGTCGAGGCGGATATCGACGGCCGCTGGAACGCCATCATCGAGGCTTCCGTGGCGTTGACGGATACGCCCATCGCGTTCGGCGACAGGCAGATCGAGGCGCTGCGTGAAGCGGGACTCGACGATTTGGAGATCGTGGACGTCATCAACGGCGCGGCCTTCTTCAACTGGGCCAACCGGTTGATGCTCTCCCTCGGCGAGCCGACGCCGCCGGTCGGGCGGTGAGGCGACGCTTTCAACTCTCCCACCTCATCCTGAGGAGCCGCTGAAAAGCGGCGTCTCGAAGGAGATTCCAGAGAGCCATGAATCCTCCTTCGAGACGCAGACTTACGTCTGCTCCTCAGGATGAGGGTTGAGCTTCCAAAAACCTGGATGGCCGGGACAGGCCCGGCCACGACGGAAGGAGTAGTGGTGCGGTTGGATGATGGAAAACGTCGAAAGAGCCGTGGCCCCTCCATCCCCGCCCCCCGTCCTCACCGGCCTTTTGCCGGTGATCCCGATCGGAGGAGCGCGGCGTTTCAAACAAGCGAGATGGCCGGCACAAGGCCGGCCATGACGTCCAAGAAGTCATCAACGGTCTCTCGACCCCTTAGCGCTCCGCCGAACGCCGGGCTCCGCCGTCGATCTGCTGGCCGAGCAGCGCGATCGCCTGCTGATAGACCGATGCCGCGTTCCAGGCCTGGATCGCCCTGAAATTGGGTTCGCCCGGCTGGTATCCTGCACCGGCACGCCAGCCATTGGCTTTCAGGAAGTTGGCGGTCGCCGCCAGGGCGTCGGCCGTGGTGTCGAGGTTGCCGCCATTGCCGTAGTTCAGGATGCTCTTGGGCATGAACTGGGTCTGGCCGATCTCCCCGTGCATGGAGCCGCGCGCATTGCTCGAGAGGGCGCCGCGGTCGATCAGGGTCAGGGCCGCATAGAGCTGATCGGTGAAGAATTCCGACCGGCGGCAATCATAGGCGAGTGTCGCCACGGCCGACAGCGTGTGCTGGTTGCCGCGCTGGCGCCCGAAGGCCGTCTCCATGCCCCAGATGGCGATCAGCGGCCCCGGCGGCACGCCGTAGCGCTGCTCGAGGGACGCGAAAAGCGCCGCGTTCGACTGCTTGAGCGACCGCCCGCGCGAGACGATGACCGAACCGCCCCGCTTCGCCAGGAACTGATCGAGGGACAGCCGGAAGCTCTTCTGGCCGCGATCGGCCGCGATGGTGGCCGTCGCGTAGTTCGTCGCCATGAGGGCGGAGATGGTCGAGGCGCCGATGCCCCTGGCCCGCGCTTCCTGGGCGAAATCCTGCTTCCAGTCCTCGAAGCCGGCCGCGCTGTTGCCGCATTGCGCAGCGCCCGCTGCCCCGGCCATTCCCACCAGCGACACCAAGCCCGTGACGGCGGCGATCCCGTATTGCCAGCCCCTTATCATTCCGATCTCCTTACACATCGTTTTACGTCGGGTGAAACGTTGCCGCCTCATCCCGGCCAAGTTGAGGCATCATGGTCAAGCTTCGTAACGTTTAGTCCAGATTGACGGTTCCCAGGGCGAAGCCCGTCTTGTCCTGTGTGATCCAGACCGCTCCCTCTCCGAGCATCAACCCCTTGTCCCGGACGAAGACGCTCTCGAACGTGGATTTGGCGACCGCTTCCCGGATTGCGGCGTTCATGACGGTCTCCTTCGCGGCGATCAGCTGCTCGCGGTTTCGGATCGTGCGCCTGACCTTGCCCGTCACCATCAGGGGATAATGGCTCACGCGGGAGAGAAGTTCGGCATCGCCCGACCGGAAGGCCGCCTTCACGCGCCGGAAGCCGTAATAGGCCGCATAGGGATCGAAGTCCTGGGCGCGGTAGCTGGCCTCGATGTCCGGGGCCAGCTTCGGCCGCGAAAAGCCGGTCTCCGGCGTCCTGACCGGCAGATCGAGGGACCGCCGCAATTCCCGCACGAGGAGGTTCAGGGCTCTCTGGCGGTCGTAGAGCGTCTGGAGTTCCGGGGAGCGCGCCTGGCCGTCTCCGGTCGCGAGCGATCCCGTGATCTCCTGCCTGACCGCCTTCGGGTCCGACCCGGCGTTGCGCCGATCCCGGGACCCGGCCGTTTCGTCCAGTTTCGCATCGAGCTGGTTCCTGGCGATCCAGACCCTTTCCTCGACCTCGGCCAGAACCTCCTCGTGCGACGCCCGGACTCCAGGACCCCGCCCGAGGTCGGACGGCAGGGCCTTCATGGCGTCCTGGGGCTTGGGGCCTTTCGGCTCATCGGACGGATGCCGCGGATCGATCTTGTAGGTCCTGCCGTAGACCCGGACGAAGAACGGATCCGCGTGAGCGGGAAGAACGACGGAAAGAGTCAGCAGGCAACCGAGCAGCCCGAGGATTCTGGCGGTGAAGCCGGTCATTGCCGTCTCCGCTCGATAAGGAAATCGGTCGACGCAGTGTACACTGCGACGTCAAAGGGTGAAACGGCCGAACGACATATCGAAACGGGCATCGGAGCCTACCGGGTTCTTCGCCTCGTCCCTCGTGACGGCGCCTGCAGGCGATAGCGCTGCATGTCGGTGCGGTCCCGGTTGGCGATCTTGTCCTGCCGCTCGCCGGCCAGGACGGCGACGATGTCGTCGCGGACCGCCGGGAAGATCCGATAGTACTGATGGCTCTGGAAATCATGTCGCGGGTCGATCGCGTCGCTCACGTCCACCGCCGTGACCTTGTCGCTGATCATCGCCATGTTCTCCGGTCCGTCCACGCCCAGGCGCGGGCCGTTGAACTTGGTCACGGAGCTCAAGGTCGAGAGGATCCAGTCCTTCTGGGTGTGATAGACGGTGACGCGGTTGCCGAGGCGCGGCAGATATCGGAGCTCCCTGGCATCGTCGAAGGCGTCCTCGTCCTCGTCGGCGGCGGCCAGGACGATCTGGTCGAAGGTGCGGCGCAGACGATTGGGATCGGGCGCCTCGGTCGGCAGGGCGACCAAGGCCGGCACAGGGCGCTCCCGGGCATCAGGCGCGGGGGAGTCGACCGTGCGAACGTATTCGCGCGGCTCGCCCTGAGGCACCTGCATTAGGGCCTGCACGGCATACCGGAACGCGTAATTCCCCATGCTGTGGCAGATGAGGTGCAGCGACTGGCGGCAGACCGCCTGACGGGGAAGATTGTCGATGAAGTCGTAGAGAATGCGCATCGTGCGGGCGATGGCCACGCCGGAGGCCCGCGCGGTGCTGCGGTCGTGGAAGTAGTCGTTGTAAGGCAGGGGCGTCGGCAGGAGCGTGCCGATGGAAGGCCAGGTGAACGCGAACACGTTCGCATCGATGCCGTAGAAGTTGATGATCGTCGCGGCGCGCTCGATGGCCTCCTTGAAGGTGTTCGAGAAGCCGTGAATCACCACGAGGGTGGGACGTCCTCCGTCCTGCATGTCCTGTCGCAGTTTCTCGAAGATGTCACGGCTGCCGCGCTGGATCGTCGGTCCGATGAGCTGTTCCGGCGCCACATAGAGTGAACCCGAGATGAAGCTGGAGCTCGTTGCCGTGACACTCGCCTCAGCGCTGCCGAACCGCACCGCCGTGCCGTCGATGGGCCCGAGCTCCGAACCGAAATCGATGATCGCACCGCTCCCGTCAGTGAGCGGCATGCGGTTGGTTGCGAAATAGACCGTCACTTTCTGCGCCATGACCCGTCTCTCCACTCGAGCGAGTGTCGCACGTCCAGGGCGAGGTGTCAGCCTGATGAGGCTTCGGGCGAAACCCGCGGATGAGGAAGGGAGAATCCCGATCATGAGCCGGATTCTCCCTTCCTCATCTGCATATTCTCATTGCTTGCTGGATGCGGGACACTCACTCCCTCGTCATCACCGGCCTTGTGCCGGTGATCTCGATGAATTGGAGCGCCGCGCTTCGCATGATCGGGATGGCCGGCACAAGGCCGGCCATGACGTGGAGGATGCGAATGCAACCAACTTTGACAAGATGGCGATCTCGGACAACTCTGCGGCCGGGGCGATCGGAAGGCTGAGATCATGCGCGTTCGGCTCGGCTACCAACTCTCCATCACGGCGCTGTTCGTGGCGGTTGTGCTGACTGTCGGCCTCGTCCTGGTTTTCCTGAGCTTCGATCGGGCCCGGTCGATCAGCCGCTCGGCCGCGCTGGCCTTCATCGATCGGGTGGCCGATCATACGGCCGACCGGGTCGACGGACAGTTCAAGGACGTGCTCGACATCCTCGAAGTGCTGCGGCAGCTCCAGCCTGTCGAGACCGGTGCGATCCTGGACAATCCGCCGTTCTATGCAACTCTGGCGGCGCTTCTGCGCCGGCATGGACAGCTCTACAACCTCTATGTCGGCTACGACGATGGCGGGTTCATCGAACTCGACGTGCTGGATCGGGCAGGGCCCGCGCTGCGCGCTCAGCTCCGTTCCCCGGCGGATGCCGCGTTCCGGCTCAGCATCGTCGAGCAGCCGAAGGATGGCTCGTCGAGGATACGATACACGGACTATCTCGCCCCCGATTTGGCGGTTATCGCCCACGAGCGGCGCGAGGCGGATTACGATCCGCGCGAGAGACCCTGGTATCGGGACGCGTTCCAGCCGGGCGCCGGCGCCATCACCGATCCCTATGTGTTCAAGGCGGCCAACCTGATCGGCTATACGGTGCGCGTGCCGTTCTCCGAGAGGCGGCGCGAGGTCATAGCCGGAGATATCCTTCTCGCCGACACGGACGCTTTTCTGCGAACCCAGAAGCTTGGAACCTCCGGCGTCGTATTTCTCTTCGACGACAGCGGTAGGGTCGTCGCGCACCCGCGCATGTCGGAGGTCCTGCACGCCCGGGCCGCAGATGCTCCGCTCGACCTGCCGCGTCTCGATCAGATGTCGACCGTCGATGTCGCCCAGCCTTTGAATGCGTGGCGGCAGGGCGGGGCGGCGCAGCAGATTTTCGAAGCGGCGGACGGGCGAACCTATGTGGCCGCGTTCCGGTCGATCAAGACCGCTGGCGCGTCCGGCCTTCGACTGGCCGTCATGGCGCCACTGGACGATTTCTTCGCGGAGATCGAGGCGGGGCGGCGGCGGCTGTTCTTCCTGGCGCTCGGCTTCGTTCTCGCCACACTTCCGGCCGTCTGGTGGATCGGATCGATGCTGTCCCGTTCCATGAAGGCGCTTGCCGTCGAGACGGATCGTATTCAGAAGTTCCAGACAGACGGGCCGGCAAGGGAGGTCCGGTCGATGATCCGCGAGATCGACGATCTCGGGCAGTCGGTCGCGACCATGCGGACTGTGGTGCGGACATTTGCGAGCTTCGTTCCGAAACGACTGGTGCAGCAGCTTCTCGCAACGGGCGACGCGCTGCGGCTCGGCGGTTCCCGGCGCGAGGTCACGATTCTGTTCACCGACATCGCGGGGTTCACCAACATCACTGAGAAGGCCGATCCCGAGCAGGTGATGATCCGGACCTCGCGCTATCTGGCCGTTCTCCCGGCGGTGATCATGGAGCATGGCGGCACGGTGGATAAATTCGTCGGCGATGCGATCATGGCGATCTGGAACGCGCCTGCGGACGATGACGATCATGTCGCCCATGCCTGCGCGGGCGTGCTGGCCTGCCGCGAGGCCAACCGAAGGCTCAATGCGGAATTCGAGAATGAAGGGTGCCCGGCCTACCGGACGCGGTTCGGGCTGCACACCGGAGAAGCGGTCGTCGGCACCATCGGGTCGGCCGACCGGATGGCCTACACGGTCCTCGGCGCGACGGTGAACCTGGCGGCCCGGCTGGAGCCGCTCAACAAGCAGTACGGCACCGAGATCCTGGTCAGCGATGCCGTCCGCCAGCGCGTCGCCGACCGCTTCGCCTTCCGGATGATCGACGCGATCCAGCCAAAGGGATTCGAGGCGACCGTCCGGGTCTACGAACTGTGTGGCGAGGTGCAGGAGCGGGTTGGGGTGGAAGCCGGGAACGGTGCGAGGTGAATATCCTCCACGTCATCACCGGCCTTGTGCCGGTGATCTCGTTTGCATGGAGCGCCGTGCTCTTCTTTACCGGGATGGCCGGGACAAGCCCGGCCATGACGTGGAGTTGTAGCGGTCAGGCGTTCAGCTCCTCGTAAAGATCACGCCACGTTGGGTTCATTCCAAGGATCAGGTTTGTCTTCCAGGTGCGTGGCCAACGTTTGATCGACGTCTCACGTTGAATTGCATCGACAATGCTCGGGTAGCTCTCGTAGTAGACGAGCCGGCCGATCTTATAGCGCCGCGCGTGACCGCTGCCGTGCCCGGTCTTATGCTCCCATACGCGCCGCGCCAGATCGTTGGTAACACCCACATAGAGGGCGCCACCGGGCCTGCTCGCTATGATATAGACGTAATACAGTCTCACAGCCCAAGGTTGGCTTGGTTCCTCGAGAATAACAAGCCGTCACCACTCCTCCACGTCATGGCCGGCCTTGTGCCGGCCATCTCGATACGGAAAAGTGAGACGCCTCTCGGACCGAGATCACCGGGACAAGCCTGGTGATGACGGCCGGGGAGTTGAAAGCCTCCGGACCTTTAGCAGACATCACTCCACGTCATGGCCGGCACAAGGCCGGCCATGACGTGGAAGGTGTCATCCCTGGCGAGCGGAGCGAGGGAAGGGGATCCACTCCCACGCTCAGCACTCTCGATTCCCTTCCCCTTCGCTGACGCTCCGGCCGGGAATGACACCACCGGAGCGCCGCGCCGAACGATCCTCTAGTTCACCTTCCGCAGCACGGCGTTGCCGTCCTCCAGAATGCGCTGGGCGGCATCGGCGATCGAGATCTGTCCGAAGGCCACCTGATCGGCCACCTTGCGCATGACGTTGTTGTCGAACTCGACGGCTCCGATCGGCACCGGCGGAGGATAATCGCTCACCTTGTCGGCCAGGAGGTTGACGTAGTCCACGGTCGCGCGCTCGACGTCGTTCAGACTGGGCAGGATGGCCTCGCGCACCTTGGGCGACATGGGAACGCCGCGCTCGACACCGAGAATCTTGCCCGCTTCGACGTCGTTGACGAAGAAGCTGATGAAGGCTGCCGCCTTGTCGGGATTCTTGGTCGTCGACCCGATGCTCCAGATCAGCGCCGGACGGTAGTAGTGGCCGGACTTCGTGCCCGGTCCCGACGATGGCACCATGGTGATCCCGAGCTTGTTCTTGGTGAGAAGCTGATAACCGATGAGCTGGTTGGAATAGGTCAGGCCCATGGCCGACTTGCCGAGCGCCAGGGAGTTCCGCTCGATCTGGTTCTGGTCCAGCGTCTGCACATCGGCCGGAACGCAGCCGTTGCGCTTGCGCAGATCTTCCCAGTAGGTGAACCACTCCTTCGCATCATCCACGGTGAACCCGAGCTTGGCGTCTTCCGTATACAGGCGCTTGCCGCGCTGACGGAGCCAGACGTCGAACACGTAGTGATAGCGGGCGCCGTAGGGAGCGCCCCAATAATCGGGGCGTCCCGACGCCTTGGTGAGCTCGACCGCCATGTCGGCGAACTCCTTCCAGGTGGTCTCGTGCGTCGGCGGCTTGATGCCGGCCTTCTCGAAGACCGTCTGGTCGTAGAAGAGGGAGAACGAATTGAGGCCCAGCGCAACGCCGTAGATCTTGCCGTTGGCGCGGCAGAGATCGACCATCTTCTCGCCGAAGCTGGAGATGTCGAGCTGCTTGCCCACGAACTCGTCCATGGGTTTCGCGGCGCCGCGCCCGGCATAATCCGCGAGGCTGCTCGGCTCCAGCTGGAACACGTCGGCGATGTTGCGTCCCGCCATCTGCGTGCCGATCTTCGCCCAGTAATCGGCTCCGACGGGCTCACCGGCGATCTCGATGCCGGTGCGCTCGGTGAACAATTTGCCCACGTCGGTCGTGCGCCTTGCCCGGTCGGGGGATCCCCACCACGTGCAGCGCAGCCGTGCGGCTTCTCCTTGCGCCCAGCTCATGCCGGGGGCATTGATGGCGGCGGCGCCGCCGAGTGCCAGAGCGGATTTCAGTAAGGTACGACGATCGAGATAAGTCTTCATGGCTTCCTCCCATACGCTTCTCACATCGTTCTTCAGCGAGGGGGCGAGAAGCACGCCCCTCGGCGAGTGTCGTTATAGAGGTCGGGCCGCTCCAGCCGGGCGGTCCTTCACCTCTTCCAACAATTGACGAAACACGGCTGCATCGAGCCGGAACTGTTCGGGACTGTCGTCGCGGACGAATTCCAGCATGGCGAAACGGTCTCCCGGCCAGCGTGTTTCCGGAGCTTCCGTCAGGATCCTGCTCCAGTACGTTCGCTGGTCCGACAGCGGATAGCGGCTCTTCTCCCCGTCCCACGCGAAAACATGGAGATGCGAGGTCTCGGCGCCGATGGCACGGAGCTCGTCGAGCGCTTCCTCGAGAGGCAAGCCGGGCCGGGGCTGCCAGTAGAGAAACACGTTGGGATCGTCGATCTCCGCCATGAGTTTCTGGGCTGAGGCGAGATCGTCGGTCAGGGAATTCGGATGGTATTCGAGGCCGATCGTCACGGATGCGGAATCCGCCAGTCTCGCCATGCGCCGGATCAGCGACGCGGCGTGCTCGCGCTCCTGCTGAGAATAGGTCACGGAATCGCGGTTGCGCGAGCCCGGCCAGATGCGGATGTTCGGAGCACCGAGAGCCTGCGCGGTTTCAAGCACAGTGGCGAAGGCAGTCTCGTCGTCGCTCGGCGGTGCGATGTAGGATCCGTAGGAGATCACCGAGAGGCCCGCGTCTTCGGTCAGGCGCCGAACATGGCGTGCAAAGTCGAGTTGACCGGGTGGAACATGCACATCGCCCGCCCATTCGATCCCTTCGATGCCGCATTCCGTCGCAAGCCGGACGATGGTCCTGGGCGCGAGCTTGCGGAATGTCACCGAGCACAGGCCGGGCCGGAACGACGTCATGCCATCGTCTCCAGGGCGGCGGGCGTGATGGCGGAGCGCAAGGGGCGGCCCTCGACGAACCGCTCGATCTCTTCGACGATGTATTCGCCGAGCAGCTCCCGCTCATTGCCGATGGCGCCGGCGATATGGGGCGTGAGAAAGACGTTCGGAAGGTCGTAGAGCGCGGATGACGTCTCCGGAACTTCCGGATGGGTGACATCGATGATCGCATCGATGCGGCCCGTGCGCAGCTCATCGATGAGGTCGTCCTGATTGACGATGATGCCGCGCGCCGTGTTGATGAGCGTCGTCCCATCGGGCATGAGGGCCAAGTGCCTGCGGGCGATCATGCCCTGCGTCGCCGGCAGGGCAGGGGCATGAATGGAAACGACATCCGAGCGCCGCATCAGCTCTTCCAGGGAAACGCTCTCCACGCCAAGAGCCGCTGCCTCCTGAGCGCTCACATACGGATCGTGAAGCAGAACCCTGAAGTGGAACGGCTCCAGAAGCTCGATGACGCGCCGCCCGATCCTCGAGGCTCCGATGATGCCGATCGTTCGATGGAAATTTCCGAGTGATCGCGACGTCATCGGAAAGGTCCGGGTGCGGTTTCGGTCCGAGCGGTAGATATCGCGAAAACGGAAGACCTGCTTGTTGGCGAAGATGATCGACGCGAGCGTGAATTCGGCCACCGGGATGGCGTTCGCCTCGGCCGCGTGAGTGACCGCGACTCCGGCCGCGAGAACATCCGGCGACAGGAACCCTTTGACGGTCCCCGCCGCATGGGCGACCAGCTTCAGTTGCGGCGCCATCTCCAGAATGTCCCGGCCGATGGCCGGACAGCCCCAGCCGGTGATGAGGATTTCGGTCTTCCGGAGCACATCGGGTGCCTGCCCCTGGGTAAACGACCGGAACGGGTCGGGATCGAGGATCGTGCAGCGCCGCGCCAGCCGGTCGAGCAGTTGTGACGTGAGGACACCTTCCGTACGGGCAGGATCCATGGCGAAGGCGACGCTGTAGGGCCGGGTCATGGCGCCATTCTCCAGGCGATGGCGCCGACGCGGCGGCTGTCCCGTGACATGAGAGCGTCCAGCTCGTCGATTGCCGGTGCGGGTGGAATGTCCTTCCAGATCGCGGCCGCATCGAACCGATCGGTCAACGCGACCGCCGCCGTCATCAGAACCGTTTCTCCGCTTGGGATTTCGCCGCGGAGCTGCGGCACGAATGTCTTCGGATGGAGCAGATTCGTGTTGGGAGGAGCTTTCAACGCGACTCCACGGCGCTCAATCGAGGATCCCAGATCGGCGATGCCGCTGAAATCGCCGGCGCCGACGACCAGCGCAGCGCCGTTTCGCTCCTCGATCCGTTCCAGCTTCCGGTAGGCATCCGCGCGGGGAATCGCAAAGCCCCCCTCGGCGGTGCTCAGCGGACGCGGCGTTCTGATCCGGTGGACCCGGACATGCCATGGGTTGGCCGGGAGGAGCCAGGTTTCCACCTCGACATCGGACCAGGGACGCCAGCGGGCATAGAGAACAGTCCCGGCGATGCGCGCCTCTTCATTGGTTTCACGCACGCGGAAATGGCGGCCGTCCTCGCTGAAGGCGAGCATCCCGTCCAGGGCCGCTCCCTCGAAGTTGCGTTCGTCGCTCTCGACGCTGAAGGCATAGCGGGAGGAATAGACGAACTTGGCATACTTCTCGCTGCCGAACCGCATCTGGAGGTTTTCCTGACCGGACGACAACGCGATGACGTTTCCGGGGGTGTGCATCATCACCATGCCCGGCTGCGGTTGGGACGATGTCTCCGAGATGACGGGAGCCGGTGCTTCCTCGGCCGTCCAGAACGGGTGCGTCGGGGGGAGTGCAAGCGGCAGGAAGGCCTTGAAGGCCCAATAGGGCGACCCTGCCGAATTGTAGTTCTCCGACATGAGCAGGTTGGCATAGCCGAACCCGACGGTGAGCACGCCGCTCCGGTCGGTGATCGGATACTGGGCCCACCAGCGCAGATGGCGGAGGTAATAGCCCTTCACTTCACCCCAGGGCAGGGCCTCCTCGTCCGCAAAGGCCAGCGCGGCCCAGAAACCGGCGCAGGCAAAGCGATAGGTCATGCTGCGGCCGAAGACGAGCGCGCCGCCGTCGTCCGCGAACCAGTGCCGGATGTTCGGGGCGAACAGACGGGCCCATTCACGGAACCGGTGCTTCCGCCCCTCGTCGGTTGCCGCCAGGGCTGCGTAGATCAGCCCGTAGAAGTGCATCGCAAACGGGATGTAATGATCGACACGCGGGACATTGCCATCCCGGTACCATCCATCTTCGAGGTAGAAGGCCTCGAGTTCCTGAAGATATTGCTCGGTGAGGGTTCGGTCGAAGTCTATGCCGATCCGCTCGAGACCGAGATCGATCATCACCCGGAAGAACTTCCAGTTGTTGTCGGCGAACTGGTGGGGGCGTGCTTCCAGCAGATAGGTGGCGACGTTCCTTCGCGCACGCTCGTCGAGAGGGTCCCACAGGTGTTGGGGGATCAAGCGAAGCGCAAAGCCGAGCGCCGCCAGTTCGACCATCCTCTGGTCGCGGTCGGTGACCTTGCCCCAGTACTCGGGATGCTCGGGATCCGTCCCGTTGGCGAGCCCTTTGGCGTAAAGAGGCCAATGGGGAAAGTCTCCGCCGCCGGCGGCGTAGGGGGGCAAGCCCCAGAGCGGCCGTGCAAAGCCTTCCAGATCCGCCGCGGCCTGATCGAAATGGGCAGCCGTGGCACTGAGGCTCACCCGGGCGCCTCCCTCCGAGAAGGCAGGCAGCAGCGGATTGAAGAGATCCAGAAGCGCCTTTTCGACATCTCCTCTCGTCTCGAGCGGGTTGCCGGCGAGAGGATTGGCATGGACGGGGGTATAGGTCATGCCGAGAGCTCTCCGTCTTCGGGCTGCTTGCAAGGAGCCTGCACAGTGGCGCCTTCGACCAGCCTGACAGCCAGTTCGACCTTGCGCGGCTCTGCGCCGGGATCAGCGATGCGACGCTGCATGAGGTAATAGGCCTCCTGACCGATCGCCTCCCGGTCGACATGCATGGTGGTCAGGCGCGGCATGGTCATGGATGCGCAGGGCAGGTCGTCGAACCCCATCACGGCGAAGTCGCGCGGGATCGAAAGATGGTGATTGGTGAGAGCTTCCATGACCCCGACCGCCATCATGTCGTTCATGCAGAAGGCGGCGGTGAAGCCTTGTTCGTCGCGCAGAACCGCCTCCATCGCTTCACAGGCCTCCATGCTGGTCCGGGATGCGGAGGGCAGCTGGACGATGCGCGTCGTCACGCCGTTTTTCGCGGCCGCCGCCTCGAACCCGCGGACGCGCTCCCGGATCGTGTGGCGATGGGACATCGTGAAATGGAGGATCCGCTGATGGCCCGCAGCAATGACATGCTGGGTCGCGAGCCGCGCGCCGTAAAAGTTGGCGGGCGATACGCAATCGAACTGAAGGTCAGGGTCGTTGCCGTTGACCCAGACGGTCGGAATTTTGGATTCAATGAGCCAGCCGCACAGATCCTCCGGTGGGTCGATGCCGACCAGGAAGATACCCGTCGCATCGGTCTCCGACAGGGTGTGCTTCAACTCGGATGCCTTCAGGGAGGATGATCGGACGAGCCGCGGCAGGAGAGTGCCGCCCGAACGGGATGCGGCCCCCCGCAGACCGCTCAGAATTCCTTCATAGAACATACCCAGCCCGCCCGTTGCCTGATCGACCGGTATGAGTGCAACGGACCGTTGGTTTTGCGGCTGGGCGCTCGGCACCGGGCGGATGTTATAGCCGAGTTCGGACGCAATCCGGATCACCTGATCCCGCACATTCGTGCTGATGCCGGGCTCGTTCGCGAGGACACGCGATACGGTGCTCACCGAAACGCCGGCAAAGCGGGCGATGTCCGTCTGGCGCGGACGACGGCTGAGGCTCACTCTCGTCATCTCCTCCCCACTTTTATTCGTTGCATGAATTTGTTGCGCAAGACGGGCCAAGTTGCAATCCTCATGCAAGTGCAAAATTTTGCATGAGGATCGCACTGGGGTTGTGGTGTCTCTGTGCCGAGATCGAGCAGCTGCGCTCACGGAACCGAGGTGATGGTCAGCGCGGCGATCTGCCGACCTGGGTTCCGATGACGGCGGCTGAGATGATCGCCAAGCTACCCACGACGAGGGAAAGCGTCGGGACGATGCCGAAGTAGAGATAATCGGCGATGGAGGAGAAGACGATCACGACGTAGCTGAGGGGGGCCAGGATGCTCGCTTCGGCCAGTTGGTGGGAGCGCAGGAAGCAGAATTGGCCGACCTGGGCGAGTACGCCGATGATGAGGAAGGCAGGAAGGTCGTCCAGTCCCGGGGGAACCCAGACGAAAGCCGCCGGGATGGCCGTCAGTATGGCAAGACCGATGGTGTAGAACACCATCAGGACGACGGCGTGTTCTCCCGTGAGACGACGGGTCTGAATAACGCTCAGGGAGCCGAAGAGGACCATTCCCAAAGCCGCCAGCAGACCCCAGTCCCAACTCATCGAACCGGGCTTCACGATGAACAGCACGCTGACGAAGCAGATGACGGTCGATATCCAATGCCGCCGTAGAATACGCTCGCCCAACATCAACGCGGCAAGGGCCAGAATGACGAAAGGACGGGTGAAGCCGATCACGGTGACGAGCGTCAAAGGCAGGGCGGCGGTGGCGGCATAATTGCAGCTCAGGGCCAGCGTACTGCAAAGCACCCGTCCGAGATGCCCCTTTACTTGCCGGCTGTTGAACACGTCGGATCGATAACGCCATATGAGCGGGGCGATGAGCAGGAGCCCGACGATGGCGCGGAAGAAGACGAGCTGGATCGCGGGAAAGGTCGCGCCGGCCTGCTTGATGACTCCCATCGACGTGACGACGAGAACCATGTCCGCCAGGGCAAAGACCGCCCCTTGTCGATTGGCGACATGACGGTCTTTGACATCGGTTGGAGGCATCATGTTGGAGAAAGGCCTGATCCGGGCAGGCCCGACATTGAGCAGATCTGCCCAGGAAGTCTCGTCCGACGCCGTTAACATCAGCTTATCGATCTGCTGAAACGACAAATGTGCTCAGGCAAGGCGGACAAGCTTGATAGGCGAAAGGCTACCGACGGTCGATGACAGTGTATTCTGCGTCGATCACATCCTCCTGCGAGTGGTTCCGAGCGCGGCGCACACGGCGGCGAAGGTAGAAATACAAGGCTGTGCCGCCTGCAAGCAGGAGAGGGAGCACGACGAAGAGACCGATCAGCATCATTGCCAGCAGGGCAACTCCTGCCGCAGCCACGGCCACCATTCTCACCAGAATGGACAGGAAGCCACCGGAAGGGGCAGTTGTCGTTCGTGTTCGAAAAACCGCGTAGTCCATGATGGATCCTCCGGTTGCGGGAGCGCTCGTCGGCGCAAGGGCAAGAGAGGTGTCCGACATCGCGAGCGGCGACCCGCTCGCCAGAGGGGCCCGGACCCCTAGGCCACGTCAATGTGGGAGGAGAATAGGGCGGATGCAAGGCTAAGGAGAATAATCCAGCTCGGACGCTTTCCGTATGGTTGTCTCTGGGGCGTGCTTCCATACTGCCAGAGAGCGCGCCGGTTACTTATTCATCTGGACAAGAATAGCAACCTGAACGCCAGATGGAGGTTCAGGTCCTTGCGGGAGCTCGCCTTCCGCTGAGTTTCTTAAATCAATCGATGAACAGCTTAGCGTAATGAAACATTATATAATTTGCGGAGATTATTATTTGTTCAAAACAGCGCTTTGAAGACCCGGCAATCATCAACGCGCAGCTTGCATTGTGTCTCCATCATCTCGTTAAATAATCAACTGCTGCCACAATAGGACGGTGCTGAACTGAGAGTTGGCAATGAATTGTCTACGCTGTGCACAACCTAGATCCTTAGCACAGTGATTTTGACGGTTTGACACCGCCAAGCTCGTGCTGCGGACTTCGCATCTGGTACCGAGGCCCCGTCCAATGGGGATCAATCCACTTGCAGATCCCGCACCGCTTCGAAGTGCCGTCACAAGAGACGGCAGGCCAACCGGTCAAAATCACTGTGTCGAGGATCTAGCCCGGACAATGCACGGTTTTGCAGCCAGTGTGGGGCACCTCTTGTCCTGGATGCTCCAGTATCGGAGAGTTTTTCGACGGAGCCGGAGAGTACGGAAGAGTTCAAGCCCGTCACAATCCTCTTTGCAGATATTGTCGCTTCGACCGAACTCGTTTCAAAACTTGATCCTGAACAGGCAATGAGGCGTCTGGCGCCGGCTGTCTCTCTCATGCGGCGAGCGGTGGAGCGTTTCGGTGGGACCATCATCCACACATTGGGCGACGGTATAATGGCACTCTTTGGTGCGCCGCATGTCCAAGAGGGGCATGCCTTGCTGGCATGTCAGGCTGCATTGGCCATTCAGGCCGAAACAAGGGAGGCATACGGAGCGACAGCTGTTCGGATCGGTCTGCATTCCGGGTTGATCGTTTCCGAGACAAAGCTTGTGGGGGCGATCAACGAACGTGAGGCTTATGGAGTCGCCATCCATATCGCCAACCGTGTGCAATCCTTGGCCGAGCCAGGAGCAATCTATCTCAGTGAAGATTGCTATCACCTTGTAGAGCGGTATTGCTCCGCCCGATTGATTGGGCGCCGCAGCATCCGGGGTCTGTCTCATGACATGAGTATCTTTGAGCTCATCGGCTTGCAGCCCCGTCGTCATCCGAGGAGCTTTTCAAAAATTCGAACCTCACGCCTTTCCAAGCCCGAGAGCGGGAAATGTCGGACCTCGAATCGTCCTTGCAGGCAGCTCTCCGCGGTGAAAGCCATGTCGTCGGGATCTGCGGCTCGGCCGGAAGTGGAAAATCAAGGCTTTGCTATGAGTTTGCCGAGCGATGCCGGAGAATTCATATCCCGGTAATTGAAGTCAGGGCTCAGCCTTATGGAAAGGCCGCTCCCATCCAGCCTATTCTCGAAGTCGTCCGCCTGTTGCTCGGGATTTCATCAGGTGACGACCCCACCACTGCGCGAAGCCAAGTCGCAGACTGCCTGGAGAAACTGGGTTCTCCTCCAGAGAACGCATTGCCGATCCTCTGCGATTTCCTCGGCGTGGCCGAGAGCGGTCCAGTGCCGGCGATGACCCCGAAAATGCGGCATGCGGCACTTCTGGATATCATCTCGTGGTTAGTCGGTGGTCATGCCTCCAATCCGTATGTCATCGTAATGGAGGATCTCCATTGGCTGGACGACGCAAGTGAGACCTTTCTGGAAACATTCTGGGATTCGATTGTCGGCTCTTACGCCCTGATGATCGTCAACTACAGGCCCACCTATCAGGCACCTTGGACTGATCGAGAAGGCTTTCATCTCCTGGAGTTGAAGGACCTTGACGGCGTCCAAATAGATGAATTCATTTCCTCCGTCATTGGATCGCATCAGATTTGGCAGACATACGCCGTCGAATCGCCGACCGGTCAGGAGGCAACCCGTTCTTTGCCGAAGAGATCATTCATTCTCTGATTGAAAGCGAAGTCCTTATCGGCAAGCCTGGCGATTACCGTCTTGGAGGCGAGATCGACGATAATCCGCTCCCAGTGACGCTTCAGGCCGTCATCGGCGAGCGCATTGACAGGCTTCCGTCCTTCGATCGAACGCTCCTGCAGATGGCGTCAGTCATCGGAAAAGAGGTTCCGTACGCGGTTTTGGAGGCAGTGAGTGCGCAGGAGCAAAATGCAGGAACTAAACCAGCGCTCCTACGGCTATGTGCCGTCGAGCTCCTGCAGGACCAGAACAGACCGGACGGCCGCTACTATTCCTTTCGTCACCCACTCATCCAGGAGGTGGCCTATTCAAGCCAGCTGAAAGCCCGCAGAAGCAGACTTCATGCCTTCGTCGCTCCTGCCTTGGCAAGCTACTATGCCGAGCGACAGGATGAGGTGGCGGGCCTCATCAGCTTCCACTACGAAGCTGCAGGCATACTTTCGAAAGCCGCCGAATACGCCCGCAAAGCGGCGGAGTGGATCGGGTCGATGCACCCGGCTCAGGCGATTCGGCAGTGGCAGGTCGTACACCGTCTCGTCCACGCTCAGAGTCCGTCTGCGAGAGATAATGCTTTGCTTATCCTCTCGAGCGCTCAGATCGCATGGCTTGGATGGCGCGAGGGAATGGGTGCTAAGGATGCCGCTCCCTACATCCAGGAAGCTCTGGCCGTTGCGAAGAAGACGGACGACAAGATGGTCCCTCTGCTTCTTTTCGTAGAGGCCAGGATTAGCGGTGCAAGCGGAGGGGCCGCGGACCATTATGTCGCTCGTGTCAGGGACGCATTGGCGATATTGGATAGCGCAGCCGACCAAAGCCGTGCTGCGACGCTTTATGCGTCACTGAGTCAGGCCTATGGCTGGGCTGGTCTCTTCAATGAGGCTCTCAAGGCCAATGATCGCGCATTGTCTCTGCTGCAATATGTACAGGACTTTGAGAACCGCTTTCTGGGATACAGTGTCGAGCATTGGACACTCAGCTTGAGAGCTAGGATCCTGATCCATCTCAATCGCAGCGATGAGGGAAGAGCATGGCTCGATCATATGCTTGCAATTGAGGATGGACTGATCGATCCGACCGTTCAATTCATCAGTCACCTCGGCTATGTCGATCTCGCGTGGCTGTCAGGAGATGTCGATCTGGCTCTATTTCACGCAACACGCGTGTGCCAACTCGCGGAGCGCCATGGTACGCCTTACCTGAAGGTGTTTGCATATGCATGCATGGCGATGGCCCGAGGACTCGTGGGAGACAACCAAGCGGCAATTCATGGCCTTGAGGAGGGTTTGAATTTCATGCACGCGGCAAGGGCAGCCCTGGACTACGAGCCGGACATGATGGCCAGTTTAGCCGAATGCCAGGCTCTTGCGGGCCAGTACGGGGAGGCCCTTCTGACCGCAGAGCGCACGATCAGCCTATCCCGGAATCGATCGACCCGACTTACCGAATGCCGCGCCCTGATCGTCGCCGGCGATGCTCTGCTCGAGCAGTTCGGAAATGAACGCTGTCAGGATGCCGTAAGCTTTTTCAGGAAGGCCAAGGCGTTGATTGATCTGACTGGAGCAACGGTTCTTGAGCCCCGTCTCAAGGCTGGTCAGGACAAGCTCCAGATCCGGTGTCCCTGAGCCAAAGCAAGCGTTCCCGGATTCATATCATTTGATAGTCAGGTTTCCTCTAAGGACCACAGCCGGCGTTAATTGCCCGAAAGAGCCCTAGATCCTTAGCACAGTGATTTTGACGGTTTGACACCGCCAAGCTCGTGCTGCGGACTTCGCATCTGGTACCGAGGCCCCGTCCAATGGGGATCAATCCACTTGCAGATCCCGCACCGCTTCGAAG
>NZ_VOSK01000115.1 GCF_009296175.1 Microvirga tunisiensis
TCAGAGGCCTCGGCCTCGCCTCTGTCCACGTCCAGCCAGTCGAGTAATCCGACGAACCGCCGTATACGGACCCGTATGTACGGTGGTGTGGGAGGGGTGGAACCGCGAGGCTCCCCCCTATCCCGATTTAGGTGCGTCCTTGTAGCGGCATCGAGGGCTGGTGAGCAATCCTATCTTTAGGATGAGACTGCCTGCATGTTTGGTTGGGCTCACTGTGAACGGCGTCCGACCCATGCGATCAAACCAATTTACTCACCTCTGATCTGCCATCTGTTATCCTCTTCAGGCGTTTTAGTCTGGGAGCCGAGCCATGCTGGTGGAGACACATTACGCCAGGAGTGGGGATCTCCGGATCGCCTATCAGGTGGTCGGCAACGGACCACTCGATCTTATCTGGGTTCCGGGGTTCATTTCCAATCTCGATCTCTACTGGGAAGAGCCGACCTTAGCTCGGCTCCTTCATCGCCTCGGCTCGTTCAGCCGTTTGATCCTCTTCGACAAACGAGGAACCGGGCTGTCGGACCGGATTGGGAACCTTCCCACCCTTGAGGAGCGGATGGACGATGTTCGAGCCGTCATGGATGCGGTGGATAGCAGGAGAGCTACTCTGTTCGGCATCTCAGAGGGAGGCGCGATGAGCATGCTCTTTGCCGCGACCTACCCGGAAGGAACGCAGTCGCTGATCCTGTATGGGACCTACGCCCACTTTCACACCTGGGTGCTGCCTCCTGATCGCTTTGAGCCATTCCTGGACAAGATCGAGCAGTCGTGGGGCCAAGAATGCCAGTCTGAGCGCCTTCGCTCCCAGCAAAGCCACTGACGAACGCTTCAGGCAATGGTGGGGGCGCTTCGAGCGGCAGAGTGCCAGCCCCTCGGCTGCCATCATGCTTATGCGGATGAACAGCCAGATCGACGTTCGGCATGTTCTGCCCGCAATCCGCGTTCCAACCCTGATCCTCCATTGTTCAGGGGATACGCGGGTCAGCGTTGAAAGCGGGCAATATCTTGCCGCCAATATTGCAGGGGCCAAGTACGTTGAATTGCCAGGACGCGACCACATCATATGGGCGGGTGACGTGGACCCATTGGCAGATGAGATCGAAGAATTTCTCACCGGCACTCACAGGGAGGTCGAGCCTGACCGCGTGCTCGCCACGGTGCTGTTTACCGATCTTGTAGACTCCACGAGGCGTGCCGAGGAGATGGGTTACCGGCGCTGGCGTACCGTCCTTGATGAGCATGATCGGATCATTCGCCGGGAGATCGACCACTTTCGCGGACGCGAGATCAAGACGCTTGGGGACGGGTTTCTGGTCACCTTCGATGGTCCAGCCCGAGCCGTTCGATGCGCCAGTGCGATCATTGAAGCTCTGCGTGGGCTGAAGCTCGATGTCCGCTGCGGCATCCACACGGGCGAGATAGAGCGAAAGGGAGAGGACATCGGTGGCATCGCGGTACATATCGCCGCCCGCATTGCTGCCCTGGCCGAGGGTGGTCAGGTGCTGGTGTCACGGACCGTTCGCGATTTGGTGGCTGGATCGCATCTCGTATTCGAGGAGCAAGGCACTCACACCCTCAAGGGTTTAGGTGAGCCCATGCCTCTGTTCACCGCCATGAACGAGCGGGGAACCTGAGCCTGCTCGTCAGACGATCCCATGTCTGTTCGCGTCTAACATGCCGCCTTCCTTGGTCTTCTTGACAGGATCTTATGATAGTCTGAGCCTCTCGTTGCCGCCCCGTAGCGGCGACCCAGTCGGAGGGAACGATGGCTAAGAACGTCAAGGACTTGCTGGCAGAGGCCAACTCGACTGTCCCCAAGCTATCGCCCACCGAGGCCGCTGAGAAGATGCGGGCCGGTGATGTGCTGGTCGTCGATGTCCGCGATCCGACAGAGGTTCAGCAATCGGGGAGGATCAAAGGCGCAGTCAATGTCTCCCGTGGGATGCTGGAGTTTCGGGCTGATCCCGAGAGCCAGTATCACAACCCAGTCTTCCAGAAGGACAAGACCATCCTTCTGCATTGTGCATCTGGTGGCCGTTCCGCCCTGGCAGGCAAGACCCTTCAGGACATGGGCTACACATCAGTGTTCAACATTGGCGGGTTCAAGGATCTCACTGAGGCAGGCATCGATACAGAACCAGCCTGAATTTACCCCTTTCACCGAATGTGGAACTTACTCGCGCCGCATGATCATCAACACGGCGCAACGATGAGGATTGCTGCTTGGACTTGCCCAGCACCATCTATACGGCTTCAACCTGGATTGTGCCGATCCTCATCGCAATCACCTTCCACGAAGCGGCACATGCCTTTGCCGCCTGGAAGCTGGGGGACGACACGGCCCACCGCATGGGTCGTGTCACCTTCAACCCGTTCAAGCATGTTGATCCGTTTGGGACAGTCCTGCTTCCTGCCCTGCTCTTCCTAACCAAAGCCCCTTTTCTCTTCGGATGGGCGAAGCCCGTCCCGGTGGCATTCCAGCGCTTAGGCAAGCCGCGTCGTGACATGGCGCTTGTGGCCATGGCAGGACCACTGACGAACATCGGGCTCGCCCTAGTGTCAGCGGCACTCCTTCGGATGATGAGGCTGCTTCCGGAGGAGATAGCCCCTTGGTTCGTGCAGACGCTCTATCAGTCGATTCTGTTGAACCTGATCCTGGCAATCTTCAACATGTTTCCCATTCCACCGCTGGACGGGAGTCGCGTTCTGATGAGCCTCCTGCCCAAAGCTCTGGCGCGGCAATATGCAAAGCTGGAGCGTTTCGGTTTCCTCATCCTTCTCGGAATCATTTTCCTTCTGCCCATACTTGGTCGGCAAACGGGGACCGACTTGAACCTCTTCCGGTGGGCTGTCGCTATTCCGCTCGCATGGTTGATGCCAATTTTTCGAGCTATTGCTGGAGCGTCGCAGTAGCGGCCAAAGCATAGGAGCCGCTCTTCAGCCTCTGGAAGCGGTTGGAACTCTTCCCCCATCGTTCTCATTTCGTTCGCATGACGATATGGTGCAGCCATGGTCAAGCGGCTCAGCGATTTTCCGTGGGTGATCGTCCGGGTTGATTGCCCCGTCTGCCCTCACCGCAAGGGACAGTATCGGCTGGCGCGGCTTGCGGCAGAGTACGGGCCTGACATCCAGTTATGCGATCTGCTCGACAGGATCGCCTTGGATTGTCCTCGCAAGACCCTCCCATGGGAGCGACCTCCAGGCCAATCTGATCCCAGGTGCAAGGCCCGGTTTACGGACCTTGAGGCGACCAGCCGCCCTCCTCCGGATCTCCCGCCGATGATGCGGAGGCTGACGGTGATTCAGGGCGGGCAGCGGTGATCTTTCGGAACGGGAGGATGCCTTCTCGCGAGTCGACGCGGGCATCAAGCAGCCGTTGTGGGAACGATAATCAGCAAACGAGCCGCACATTCGGCATCTATCCTCGCCTGGATGCCACCTTGGGCTGCCCCTCACCCCCTAGATCGTTGTGTGCATAGGTCAGAGGCAGAAGCCGCTCAACGGTCTGGCGAACCCTGCCGTAGCACTCGCAGGATGCCTTTTCCAAGCCAGCCCGATCCTTCACCGTGATGCATCCCCGCCCCTGCTCGATCAGCTCTGCCGTCTGAAGCGTCCGCGTAATCGTACTCACGGTAGATCGCTGGACACCAAGCATGTCGGCCAGTAACTCATGGCTGAGCGGCAAGGTATCCTGATCAACCCGGTCGTGAGTGCTGAGAATCCAGCGACATGCCCTGGCCTCGACCGAATGGAGCGCGTTGCACGCCACATTCTGAAGAATGCGTGACGTGATCGCCTCTGCGAAGCGCTGGACCAGCCCTCGGATGTTCGGGTGCGTTGAGATTGCCTTCTGCATCTGCTCAAGGCTGATCCGTGAGGCTGTGCCGGGGATTTGGACCACATAGCGCCCGAACGATCTGGGGGTGATTGCTGCCGTCACCAGCCCAACCAGACCCTCTCGACCGACGATCACCATCTCGGCACTGGCCCCATTTTCCATGACCGCCACAAGCGCCACAACTGCGTCATGGGGAAAGTAGGTGTACCGGATGTTTTCGTCCGTCTCGCACAGGATGTCTCCGCGCTGGAGCGTGACGACCTCCAGATGCGGCTCAAGATAGGCCAGACTGGCTGGGTCGAGAGCCCGCAAGAGGCGGTTGGCCCGATGATCTTTAGCGGTTTGCAATTGAGACACTTTGGATGACACAAACGGGTGGCGGCTCCGTTTCTAGAACCGTGCGCGAGAGGAACGGCCAAGAAGCAGGGCATGAGGAGAGCTACTGGCTCGGAACGGCTGGCCGGGGGATGCCCACTTGGACGGCATGCCCAAGGCCGACAGGCTTATCAGCTAGACAATGTGGCGGGACTAAAACAATAAACCCGCGCCAGCCGCAACCCAGAAAGTGCATTGCAGCTAAGCTTATGGACGTTTTAGATTAGGGCAGTGGGTGCGCCGCTAGACGATTAGTCAAAACGCGGCAGCTTCCCGACTAAAACTTGGCAGAAATAGGTTTGTCATTTATGGGAGAACACGCCACTGCTTCGCGCCAATCCACCAATTCTGCGAAGTTTGGCAACCGTGGCCGCACTACTCCAATGGGGTACGTAACCCTCCCTCGTATTCCTACGACATGACCTTCTCCATACAATCCGCGAGAAGGATGCCGCCCGAAGTTTGTCGGAGGAATTATGCTCAACAAGAATAATAACTCAGACGCCAACAGCGCTACCCAGAGGCAATACTGGACCGACTCCTCTGCCATCGATTTGATGATGCGGAAGGTTCTGCATACCTTGAGGACCATCGACGTTCAGCAGGATGCTGAACTCGAACGACTTGAGACGAGCCGCACGGACGAAGAGCTAAAGAACTACATTCGAGGCAAGCTCCTCGCGAGGCACCACGAGAGGCGCGAGCCGTATGTGGAGCTTCTGAGCGAACTACGGAAGCACCAGCCCCGCCTCGCTGTTACAGCTTGAGGCGACCGCCACAACTGCCCTTTTCACGACGAGATTTTACCTTCTCGGCCTCCTTTTGCCCCTACGGAGACCGGACCTTGCAGCGCCCAGACGGGCGTTTCTTTTTATCAGAAAGGCAAATGCCACGGTTGTGGTGTGGCCCTCTCGCAGCAATCAGCCCAGTCCTGATCATCGACAGGAGATGCGCGGTGTACTCCCCACCAGTGGGTTTGGGCGACGCTGAACGCCGATCCATCCGCGCCAGCAACAGACTACGCCAACCACTAAAAGTAAATCGAGGAAACACATGCTCGCCACCATGAAACGTCAATCCGCGCATGTCGCACCGGGCACTACACGGCTGTATCAGCCCGAGCTTCAGCCTTTGCTCCAATTCCTCCTGACGGCTCTGGCCGACATCGACTTTGAGCACGAGTGCGACATGGAGATTGTCCGGAATAGCGCGGCGGATGAATGGCTGAAGCAGACGACGATCAGAAACCTGAACCAGCACCATCAGGAGCGGCGGGCTCGCTGTCTTCGGCAGCTTGAGGGTGTGCAGAAGCGGATGCAGGCCGAAGCCGCCTGACCGAGGGCGCGAAGCCACAATACGGCTCATGACACATCAGAAAGCAGCGATGCTTCAGTTTACTTAAGGAGAGGAAATGATGCCAACATACTTCGAAAGCCACATTGGTGTAGCTTCACCAGGAGTACAGTCCGAGATAGATGAATTATTGCGTGCGATTAGCGAGATCGATTCCAAGCACGAAAGCAATTTAGGCAGAATAGAGCAAACCATATCTAACAAGGAGTTGAAAATTTACTTAGTGTCTAGCCGAAATTACGAGCACCAGTTGGATCGTCAGCCGTATGTGGATCGTCTGAACAAGCTTCGGCTGCACCGGCAGTCCCCCACAGCCGAGCAGTGAGAACCGTATGTCTCGTTGTGTGACCTTGCCGGTGTCTGTCAGCAGTTGCGGATTGAACTTGTTGATCTCTTTTTAACGTAGCTGGGCCAGATCCAGGCTGGATACCTTACCCAGGCACAAACAGAATCCGATCTGGAACGTCACCGAGGCTCCCATGAATCGGCAGGAGCATAAGGTCGAGCGGCGGCTGGCAGCCGTTTTCGCCACGGACCTGGCGGGCTATTCGCGGCTGATGGAGCAGGACCAGGTTGGGACGCTCCGCAAGCTCACCGCCCATCGGTGATGAGCGTACTCGGAAGGCTGACGTAAAATTATTTTGCCGGTCATCTCTCGGCGATCAGAAGGTATCCGGTAGAGGCCAGCCCTCGGTTTCGCTCCGAGAAGGTGGCGGTGCACTGCAATGCCACCTCACTCTTCCAAAGAGTCCTATGGTGGCGCGTCTTTTCACAATGGTCATTTGAGGGACCGATCATTCCTTGTCCCTCTCACCGTCATCGTCCAGCGTTCTCAGCGCAGGCGGTGAGCCTCGTGGTCTTCGTCTGGGGTGCCGTCCAGATATTCAGGAGCGGCCTCGACACCCGCCGTGGCAGCGATCCTAACGAGCGCCTCGACATACCCGTGGTCACGTAAAAAACCGTTTGGTGATCTGCTCCCTCGTCCAGCCCGTCACGTCGATGGTCTCTCCTCGATCCGCCGCTTGCTTGCCTTTGATCAAACGGCTCACGAGATCCTCCGGACCTACGGTCATGCGTGAGATCTCCTTCAAACGGTTTTCTTCGATCACGTAGTCGATCAGATCAGACTCGACCTCGACGATGATCCTTTGAGCATCCGCAGAGACGTAGACGACCATACCGCGACGCCCGTCTGGTAGCTCAATTACGTCAAGTTCTTTCATGAAAATCTCTCGGGTGTCGCGCAGCCGCTGATGGGTTCCGCTGCCTGTCGAGACAATAGCATGACCGAATGCCGGGTGCTGTCTCATAGTCTTCAGACTATCAGCCATCCTCCTCCGGATCTCCCGCCGATGCTGAAGACGCTGACGCTCATTCAGGGTGGCAAACGACAAGTGAACATCGGCGCGGCATGATCAAGGTGGGCGGACTAACTAATAGCCTGGGACTAACCGGTGCTCGATCAGAGGGGCATCCATCTGAAACCGCAGACCCGCCCGGTCGTACCGGACCTCCACCTTCCCGTTACACTGCATCGGCAGAACCCGCTGAAGCAGAGTCGAGCCAAACCCACAATGCTGCGGCTCGCTCACGGGAGGCCCGCCGTGCTCTCGCCATTCCAGATGGAGCGTTCGAACGCCCTCGATCTCAACGACATCCCACCGGATTTCGACATAGCCGCCAGAAGCAGACAGAGCCCCGTACTGAACGGCGTTCGTGGTCAGTTCGTGAAGCGCCATGCCGACCGGCACTGCCAGATCCGCCGATAGCTCAGCAGGCGGACCAAACAGCATGAAGCGGGGCACTCGGCTCTCGGCAAACGGCTTGAGTTCGTTGAGGACGATCTCCCGCAGCGGCGCGGTTTGCCAGTAGTCCTCGGTCAACAGGTTGTGGGTCTTTGCCAGGGAGGAGATGCGGTTCGAGAACGAGCGATAGAACTCGTCAAAGCTGCCAGTGGACCGGCCTGTGGCTCCAACGAGGGCCTGAACCGTCGCCAGGGTGTTCTTGACCCGATGGTGAAGCTCGCGGACCAGCAAAGACTGCCGTTGCTCGACGCGGTGGCTGGCCTCCAATCGCTCATCCCGCTCGGCTAGTGCACGGCGCAACTCCAATTGCGACATCACCTGTCGCGCGAGCAGGGTGAGGGTGGCAGCCTGCTCCTCTGTGAGGTCACGGGGCACATGATCGAGCACACACAGGGCTCCCAACGGAACCCCATCGGGGGCTCTCAGCACCGCCCCGGCATAGAAGCGCAGGCGCGGCTCCCCTGTCACAAGAGGATTGCTGGCAAACTGAGGGTCCTCGATCAGATCCGGAACGACGGTCAGCCCCGGCTGGAGCATGGCGCTGAGGCAGATTGAGCGGTCGAGCGGCGTCTCGCGCATCCCAAGCCCCACCTCGGCCATGAACCACTGTCTGCGCTCGTCGATGAGGCTGATGAGAGCAATGGGAGCCAGACAGCAGTGAGCGGCAAGCTGTACCAGATCGTTGAGTGCGGGCTCCGGCGGCGTGTCGAGAACCCGGTAGCTATGCAAGGTTGCGAGCCGGTCGCGCTCTGTCCAGGTGGGATGCCGTTGATCGTTCAACACGAGCCAGTTACCGCTGGGACCACTCGTGAGAACGTGCTTGGTTCGGGGAGGTTCAAGTAAAGTAGCTGATGTCCCCAAGCAATTTAGACGTAGCCGACCAGAAGCTGCTCGAAGGCTTGGACCAGGATGGCAGATGGGACCGGCTTCTCGATCCAAGTCACATGATGAAACTCTGACAAAAGCTGGCGGTCCTCATGATGGCCTGAATAGATCAGGAACGGCACTTCGCAGCGGCTAAGCTCCAGAGCAACCTCGCGGCAGGGTCCATCCTTCAGCGCCACGTCCAGAATAGCTGTGTCGGGCGTGTCGCTCCGAAGCCATTCCAGGGCAGCGGCACAGGTGGTGAAGGGGCCAGCCACTTCATAGCCCGCATCCTGCCAATCATCCTGGAGATTAAGCGCAATCAGGGCCTCGTCCTCCAAGACGAGGACAAGCGGTCTGCCGTTGGCCTGCTTGGTCATCCAGTCGTCTTCACCCATCCAGCTTGAATCTATCCTGAACATGCGAGCTTGACGATAACTTGTGTTAAGTGAGCCGCCCTCCTCCGGACCTTCCACCATCGATGCAAAAGCTCGCGGTAATCAGGGCGGAAAACGGAAGGGACCAGATCCAGCCCGACCGCACTCCAATAACCATCCGTGTTCACGAAGCGGTGGGCTACTCGCCATCAGCGGAGTAGAAGGCATCGCTGTCTTTTGGGTTGCCTTTCTCCGCAGGATTATGGGTTCCAGAGCCATTCGTTCCGACCCGTACCACTATGTCGCGACCGCACCAATCTGCTCGGACTGGCTCGGAGGCTTGTCGTTCGCCTGCACTCGGGCGTGTCAAGGCAAGCGCGGCGGCACTGCCTGCGGCTACGAAGGCTGACGCCAATAGACCATAATCCGCCTTGTTGGCCAGCAGTGACTTCACCAATGGTGATTTGCGCAGCGCTTTGGGTATTCTGACGGTGATGCTCTTCGGAACTCTTCCTTTGGCCATGGCGCATCTCCTGTTTGGGTCGCCTCAATCATGACCGGTCGTTAGACCAAACAGTTCATCTGGACATTCTACTTGTGGTGGCTCGGAGCAGTTGAGCCCACGAGCAGGACAAGACCAAGTTCAGGTCGAAAGTTGAGCCGAAACCCCTGCCAAACAGTTAACACTGCGCTACTCCTCTTCAGACCATCGTTGCTCACTGCCTGAACCGGTAACCCGATCAGAGCACCGCTGCCGCTTGACACTCGATCAAAGCCGGTAGAGCCTTCGGCTGCTACTCTTGTTGCATCACGTAATATCCGACGTTTAGGGCCTATACTTGGAAGGGTGACACGCCATGCCAGTAGACCTGCCCCCGAAATCGAGTGGTGCCGAGATCGATCCAGCAAACAGTGTTCTCGACCGTATCCTGAATTGGACGGCCTTCTTGGTCTTCATCGGCTTATGCTGGTGGGCTATCGAGCATGGGCTCTGGGAGACGATGACAAGCCTTTCGAAATAGCCTCCAGGTCCGGTCATGAGATTAGGGGTGCTCACTGCGCCTAACGCAAGAGCTTCTCGAGCGAAACTTAAAGGATTGATCCCATGCCACCCCGAGTTCTCCGTTGAACCATCCTCGACTGCTATATCCTCATCCTCCCGACGAACCTTGGCTTTCAGATCTGATTAGTCGTCGGCTGGACATGTTACTCAGCCCACATCAGAATCCGATCTGGAACGGCACCGAGGGTCTAAATGGGTCCGCAGGAGCAGAAGGTCGAGCGACGACTGGCAGCCATTTTCGCGGCTGACGTGGCGGGCTTCTCGCGCCTGATGGAGCAGGACGAGGTTGGGACACTCCGCACCCTGACCACGCATCGCGAGATCATGGACCGGTTGATCACCGAGCACGGTGGGCGGATCGCCAATACGGCTGGCGATAGTGTCCTAGCCGAGTTCCCGAGTGCGGTGGATGCTGTCCAATGTGCAGTGGCCGTGCAACAGATACTTGCGCCAGCTAACAACCAGGACATGCCCGAGGAGCGCCGCCTCCGGTTCCGGATCGGGGTTCATGTCGGCGATGTGATGATCCGGGGTGGTGACCTGTTGGGCGATGGAGTAAACATTGCCGCACGACTGGAAAGCATTGCTGAGCCGGGTGGCGTCTGCCTCTCCGACGCTGCCTACGGGTATGTGCGCAGGGTTGTGCCCTTCACCTTTTCCGACCTCGGGCCACAAAAGGTGAAGAACATCGAAGAGCCGGTACGAGCATTCGCGCTGAAGGCGACCTCGCCCATTCCAGCAGGAAAAGAGCAGGCCAAATCGCTCCCCCTGCCCGACAAGCCCTCCATTGCGGTGCTTCCGTTCAGAAATATGAGCGGCGACCCCGAACAGGACTACTTGGCCGATGGAATCGTTGAGGAGATTATTGCGGCTCTGTCGCGCTTTCGGTCGCTGTTTGTCATCGCCTACAGTTCGACCTTCACCTACAAGGGCAAAGCGGTTGATGTGCGCCAAGTCAGCCAAGAACTTGGCGTGCGGTATGTGCTGGAGGGCAGCGTTCGGAGGGCGGGAAACCGGCTTCGCATCATTGCCCAACTGATCGACGCCACCACGGGCAGTCACATCTGGACGGACCGGTACGATGGGGACGTTACGGACCTCTTCGATCTTCAGGATCGGGTGACCGAGGCCATTGTCGGAGCCCTTGAGCCGACCATCACCCTCTCCGAAATTGAGTGGGCCAAGCGCAAGCGGCCCGACAGCCTCGATGCCTATGACTGTGTGATGCAGGCACTTCCTGCTGTCTGGTCGCACGACTACGAAAGAACTGAAAAGGGACTTCGACTGGCCCAGCAGGCGATAGGGCTCGATCCTTCCTATGCGCTTCCGAAGGCGCTTGCCGCGTGGTGCTATGCGCAACAGGTGACCTATATGCGCAGTCCTGATCCAGCGGCAGATAGGGCCAGTGCGTTGCGATTGGCTCAGGAGGCTGCATCCCTCGACAGCCATGATCCCCTGGTATTAACGGTGCTGAGTGCCGCGTATAACCTTGTTGGTCAGTTTGACCTCGGGCTCACCGCCGTCGAGAAGGCGCTGACGCTGGACCCCAACTCGGCCTGGGCTTGGCTGCGCAGTGGCTGGTCGAATACCTACATGCGAAGACACGACACGGGTATTGAGCATTTTCAGCGGGCCATGCGCCTCAGTCCGCTCGATCCGATGCGCTTCAGCGCTTTGATCGGGATCGGAGCCGCATATTTCGCGAAAGGCCAATGTGATGAGGCGGCGCAATGGATCGAGAAAGGTCTTCGTGAGAGACCGGATGCGACCTGGGGCTACCGGCTCCTGACCGCAGCATACGCCGAAGCTGACCGCCTAGAAGAGGCTAAGCAAGCGGTGGCCCGCTTCTTGGACGCGTACCCAGATATGACTGTTTCGAAGGCCATTGACGCGACTCCTCCCTCGTCTCCCCTGAGGGGTCGTATGGCGGAAGGGCTTCGGAAAGCAGGACTACCAGAATAGATCGAGTTGGACTCCCGACCGTCTGCCCTCGCGTAAACTCCTGTTCCATTTCTCCCGCGACTGCCTTGGCGTGCCTGATGCTCCCGTCAGGGCATTACTGTCAGCAGATCCTCAACGCACATTGCTGAGTTATGGGCAACGATGGCCACCATCTCGGAATAGGAGAGATGGCTGTCGTCCCCTGCCCCATCCGAGATGGTGCGGATGATGTAGGCTCCTTTGCCAAAACGGCTGGCCACTTCGAGCACTGCCGTGGACTCCATATCCACGATGTCACCGCCCATATCTTGAAGGCGGGTTCGAGCTTCCTGGCAGTTGATGAATACGTCCCCCGACAGCACCGCCCCGAGCCGGATTGCAAGCTTGTTGGCCATTCGATCCCGGAGAAGTTCCAAGGTGTGCTCAACTTCGGATGGGACGCACGGAAGATCCTGCAACGGCTGGGCGATTCCCGGCAGCGGAAGGTCTCCGACCGGCACACAGGTGAAGACCCCATTGCTCACCAACCCATAATCATGGGTGGCTCCCCTGGTGACCAGCACCACCGAGCCGACCTCAAGATCGGTCAGGGCTCCCGCGACACCCGAGAAGATCAGGTCTTCGCACCCAAAGGTCGTGAACATGATCGTTGCCAGCGTGGCGGCATTGACCTTGCCGATACCGGACTGGGCCAAGACGATGGGTCGAGTGCGCTCTGGGACGTACCCTCGCCAGAACTGGAAACCGGCAAGGGTTGTCGGCTCCGAATCAAACTCAAACCGATGGTGAAGAGCGTCGAACTCCTCGGGAGTCGCACAGAGAATGCCTGTCGCCATCGAAGCTTCCATCGACCACAAGGTATGTCTACTCGAACTCGGTGTCGTGAGCGGGTGCATCAGGCCGCTGCTCGTCCAAGCTCTGCCGATACCGGATGCAGCCGCGCAGGAACTTGGGCCAAGGCGGCACGGCTATGGTGGGGTCCAGCCGCTCGGGGAGCAGTCTCCAAAGATCTGGGTGATGCCAACAGAGGTCGTGACCAGTAGAGTCCCGGTGCAAGCGGATGCCAGCCCTGAGACGGCGCACCTCCTCCTCCAATCGCTCACGGCTCATAGTCTTGAGATCTTCGTCCATCTTTTAGCTCCCGGTTAAGACAATCCTGAAGGATGAGAGGGGTCAGGCGTTCGCTTTTAGACATCCCACCGCCAAACCGATTATGAGATGATGGCGTCATGAGCCCGTCACATCCACCAGTACTGGACGCCTCCGGTTGTCGCCTCACCATCGCTGATCGAGCGGACGAGGCTGCCATCCTCAGCTTGGCGCGTGCTTTCCATGCAGAAGATGGTCATCCTCTCAGCGTCCAAGGCGAGCGTGCCCTCGGGCACCTTTTAACGGGCCAGACCCACGGCCTCGTGTTCAAGATCGAGGGGACTTCCGGCCTGATCGGCTATGCCGTGCTGTGCTTTGGCTACTCGGTCGAGCTAGGCGGACGCGACGTATTCTTGGATGACTTCTACATCATCCCCTCTGAACGAGGCCACGGCGTGGGGCACTCGGTGATGGATGCGCTGATCAGCTTTTCACGAGAGATAGGCTGCACCGCGCTTCATCTTGAGGTCGTGGCTGGAAACCGCGCTGAGATCTTCTATCGATGCCTTGGCTTCCAGGACCGAGGCAGCGCCTTTCTCACCCTTCGATTATAGCAGCGCTTGGTTGGGCACCTCGACATGCCTTGCCAGCGACGTGGCGGTGCATTGCAACGCCGGTTATGCTCTAGCAGAGCCCTACCAGGGGCGTATCGGCAGGGAAGCTTGGCAATGTCAGACCTTTTCACCCTGCATCATGTTTCGCTCTATGTGCGGGATGTGGATGCCAGTGCCTCTTTCTACGCCACTGTCCTTGGCCTTCAGGAAATCCCCAACAGGGTCGGCAAGAGCCACATCCGGTGGTTCACCATCGACGGCTTCCGGACCTTCCACCTGATCGGCGGTGACCCTGAACTAGAGCGCTCCCGCCCATTCTCTACCCATGTGGCGCTTGCGACCAGAGATTTCGAGGCAGCGCTGGCTCGCCTGGAGCAGCACGGGGTGACGTATGTCAGCCTCGCCGGTCAGCCGAAGGACATCACCATCCGAGCGGACGGGGTTCGGCAAATCTACTTCCAAGACCCTGACGGGCACTGGATCGAAATCAACGATGCCAACGGGGAACCCTGAGCATCGAACGAACCGCTGTGACCAAGGCTTCGAAGTTTATCCTGTTCACAATGGTCGATACTATAGGCTCGGCTTTGTGAACGGCATCGCCACTGGCGAGTTGAACCTCCATTGGGTCGGAGGGTCTCACCCATGGCCGTAAAGTACGTTCTGATCTTGGTCCTCAGCAGCGCAAACCCTGCCGAACAACATGTTGCTCAGGCGTGGGATAAGCTGTTTCCAAGCTATGACGACTGCCTGAAACAGGCGTCTGCTCTCGACATGCAGAATGCAGTTCTGAAGGATTGCAAGACTGTTGAGGTTCCGGGTGAGGGACCGTCGAAGGAAGACGTTGTGCTCACCCCAGAAGCAAGCGTGCTTGAGGAGCCTGACCAAACTGGTACCTCGGCACAGCCTGCCAAAGAATGACAGGACCACCATAATGCAGGGTCAAGGCGACAGGCTTCATGGCTCTTTCGACGCCGGAAATACCCGTTAGGATTACTATCCCCATGCACGGCTTGCGTTGCGCGGTTCCGCAACCATCCTTGAAGTTCTGAAGAACAAGGTTTTGTTCTGCGTACAAGGATGTGCGAGTAAATGTCTGGCGAGGAAGCTGAAGACCGCAAGGAGGTTGTAACTGTTTTTATCTCCAAGAACCCATTGCTTTCCAGAGGGTTCAAAGCTCTCCTAGCGGACACCCGGTTTGCGGTGTCTGACACCGGGCTTGAAGAGTCCTCACCTCCGCGACCCCGCCTCTATAAACAACCTGATCTGATCATTGTAGATGCCAGCGACTCTTCAGAGGAGTTGATTGAGATCATCAAGCGTCTGAAGGTTCAGCAGCCCGAGGCACGCGTGGTCGTGGTTGCCAATCACTACAACGTCGGCTTCGTTCGAAGCGGGATCGACGCGGGAGTCGATGGCTTTTGTCTAGCCACGAGTGACCGCGAAGTTCTGATCATGTCGCTTGAGTTGGTCATGAGGGGCGAAAGCATCCTACCCATGAGTCTGGTTCGCTCCATGCTGAGCGAGATGACTTTGGACGCTAAGCCAGATCAGGACAGCCCTATTGCAGAGCCATTGCTCAGCGATGCAGGAATGCACAAACTCTCACCCCGAGAGGTAGAGATATTGGGACGGCTGATGCGTGGTGAGCCTAACAAGGTCATCGCAAAGAGGCTTGACGTTACAGAGGCAACAATCAAGGTTCATGTTAAAGCGATCCTGCGAAAGATCGGCGCTGCCAATCGCACCCAAGCCGCACTTTGGGCTACGGAGCATTTGGCTATGAAAAGCAGCAAGCCTTAACCTAGCCCCCTACCTCAGTGGTGCTCAATGTCGGAAGGTTGGTCGGCGAGCCTCTTAATCTCAAAGATGGCGGCAACCACGAAGGCCGAGATGACGAGGAACGTCAGGATGGTCATAAGGGAGCCTTCCCGGACGCCAGAGTTCGCTCCAACAATCAGGATCAGCACGAGAGCCGGAAGCCCAAGCGTGATCGCTCCAAGGACGAAAATTGGGTTGGCTGGCACATCAGATGCATGGGTCGTCTGCGCGGGATTCGTGTCGATCTCTTGCTCCCCGGCTTTGAACCGCGCTGAGGCATTCCTGAGACGACGTGGAGCAGTCTGGAAATATGTGACCCACTCTTCAATGGTGCGTGGCTTCATTCAGATGATCCTCATTGGAAATCGGTAGAACGATCTCTGGCCAACCTAAGCCGCATAGGCAATGCGGCACAACGGCGGGGACGATCTCACCCACCGAATCTGAACGAGGATCGGCCCACACCCCAAGATCATCCACGCCGTTGGATACTGAGTTTCCCCTGGATCTGCTGAGTTTACTTTATAACAGGGAGCCCATATTCTCGCTGGCGCTTACTTCAGGATTAATTTCAGGCTTCCGGTTTATGTCAGTATCTCCAACTGAGAGCGGCTCCCCGTCATGGACGGAGGCTGACCGCCTCGCTGCTCTGCGGAGTTTCCACGTTCTCGACACCGAGCCGGAAGCCGCCTTCGATGAGATCACCGCCTCAGCCGCCCGCATCTGCAATGCCCCAATGGCGCTGGTGTCCCTGGTGGATGATGTCAGGCATTGGTTCAAGTGCGAGATTGGGGTTGGAGAGCGGGAAATCCCACGCGGCATTGGCATCTGTGGTCATACGATTCTGCAATCGGGTGTCTTCATCGTGCCGGATACGACGAAGGACCCACGCTTTGCGGATAACCCGCTCGTCATAGGCAGGCCACACTTGCGCTTCTATGCGGGCGCGCCATTGATCACCGATGATGGATTGCCGCTCGGAACGCTCTGTGTCCTCGATAACAAGCCTCGCCCGGAGGGGCTGACGCCCGAGCAGTCAACGGCACTGCTCGATCTCGCTCGCGCGGTGATGACCCAGCTTAGGGTTCGGAGAGCCAGAAAAGTCCATGAGGAGAATGAGGCGCGGCTCAAGCGCATCATTGATACCGTGCCCCACATTGTGTGGTCGGCGCTGCCCGATGGCCACAATGATTTCCACAATCAGCGCTGGTACGAGTTTTCAGGGCTGCCTCTGGGGTCAGCTTTAGGAGGTCAATGGAGCAACTCGGTTCATCCCGACGATAAAGATCAGGCTTGGGCCAAAACGCGGCACTCCCTTGCCACAGGCGAACCCTATGAGATCGAGTACCGTCTGCGTCACCATTCGGGCGAGTATCGCTGGGCCTTGGTACGAGCGGTCCCCCTCCGAAACGAGCAGGGTGAAATTGAGCGCTGGCTCGGGACATGTACGGACATCCACGAGGCCAAGCAGACAGAAGTCGCGCTGGCAGAGAGTGAGGAGCGCTACCGGGCCTTGATTCAGGCAAGCACCGCTATGGTCTGGCGGGCGGCACCGGATGGCTCAATCCTCAAAGGCTGGGGCTGGGAGGAGTTCTCCACGCAAGCACCCCACGAGTATGAAGGTCACGGCTGGCTGAACGCCCTTCATCCTGATGACCGGGAACGGGCCGTCGCGGTCTGGCAAGAATTGCGAGAGCAGGGCCAATCCGGCGAGGTTGAGTATCGTGTTCTGACCAAAGACGGTGAGTACCGATGGGTTGTAGCTCGGAGCGTGCCGTTGAAGGCCGATGACGACTCTGTCCGAGAATGGGTTGGTACAATCACCGACATCCATGAAGAAAAGCAGGCTGAGGAGCGTCTCTGGTGGCTGGCCAACCATGATCCGCTCACGGGGTTGCCGAATCGCACCCTGTTCCAAACTCGCTTGGACAAGGCTCTTGTCGAGGCGAAGCAAAACAGAACGCCGGTCTGTCTTCTGCTGATTGACCTGGATGACTTCAAGGACGTGAACGACTCTTTCGGCCATGATGCAGGCGATGCCCTGCTGAGGGAAACAGCGCGACGGTTGTCCAAGATGGTCACAGCCTGCGACACGGCGGCGAGGCTCGGGGGCGATGAGTTCGCGGTTCTGCTCAGAGATCCATCCCTTCTTGATCAAGGGGTGGCGTTTGCCGAAAGCATCATCAAGAGCCTCAACCAACCGTTGTTCTCCTATGCAGGCCAGAGCATCGCCACAAGGGCGAGCATCGGCATGGCAGTGTATCCCGACCATGCCGCCGAGCCTGCGAAATTGCTGAAGGATGCAGATATCGCTCTGTATCGGTCCAAGGCCGCGGGACGCAATCGTGTGACAATGTATGCCCCGGAGATGCGAGCCGTCACCGCGCAGCGGATCACACTCAGGCGCGAGATGCGAGAGGCACTCTCGCAGGATCAGATCGTCCCCTACTACCAGCCGAAGGTGTGCCTCGCCACAGGTGCCATCGTCGGCTTTGAGGCGCTCGCCCGCTGGCTGCATCCGACCCAAGGTCTTCTGACCCCCAGCACGTTTGGGGCAGCTTTCGATGATGTTGAGCTTGCAACCTTAGTGGGCCAGCGTCTGATCGGCACAATCGCGGCAGATATACGCAACTGGCTCAGCAGCGGCCTGAGTTTTGGGCGTGTCGCTGTCAATCTGTCCCATGTGGAGTTCGCCCAGCCCGGTTTCGCGGATGACTTCCTGCGCGCTCTCGACGCGTCCCAGGTTCCGTCTCAGTATCTCGAAGTCGAGATCACCGAGAAGGTTCTGCTGGATGGACGCCTCGATGCAGTCTCATCCGTTCTGAAGACCTTGTGCGATCAAGGGGTTAAGATTGCGCTTGATGATTTTGGAACGGGCTATGCGTCCCTCACGCACCTCAAGCGCTTTCCGGTCGATCACATCAAGATCGACCAGAGCTTTGTACAGGACATTGAGCACGACCCTGATAATGAGGCTATCGTCGCGGCATTAATCGGTCTCGGCAGGAGCTTAAAACTCCAGGTCACGGCTGAAGGCGTGGAGACCACCGGGCAGGCGCAGCGGTTGCGGGAGATGGGTTGTGAGTATGCGCAGGGCTACCACTTTGCGCAGCCTGTGGCTGCCACCGAAGTACCGGACCTGATTTCGAGGTGGTAGGAAAAGGCTGCTCGCATGGCGGTCATTGCTTATAAATCTCGGCCTTGATTTTGGTCGGCAGACGGGCTGCACCTTTCAGACGGGAGCGTCCGGTAATTGGCGAACTCTCTCGCAGCGACCCTCTCCGTAACTCCTCTCCGCATCGGGCAGCTTTAGCCGCTATTAGCGACTTCATCGTTACGGGGATTAGTCGATCAGACGATCTATCATGGCTCTGACCGCCTGCATCTGCGGTCCATTGTGCGTATAGTAGCTTGATCCGCTGTAGCCCCAGAAATCCCAGCAGCGGTTCGGGTTCGCTGCCGAAGCTTTTATCTGCGGATACAAGACGACAATGTTGTTGCTGGCAGCCCAACGATTGTAGCCCGCATCTCGGATGAAGTCGTCGTAGACGCTGTCTACGTTCTGGTTACAGCCATGAAAGGCGACATGAAGACGACACTGTTCGGCGGCACACGAGGCTGGAACATAGAGGTAACCAACGCTGTGCAGGCTGGTGCTCTCATCGGTTGAATCGAAGAACTCCGATTGATCGAAGGCAACCAGCGTTCCGTCTCGATGAGGATCATCCGAGGCTGGCTTGAAGTCCTCTGGGTAGAGGTGGCGCAGGAGCATCAAAGCCGCCTCATAGTCGCATTGGATCACAAATGGCGGCTCGTGCTGACCGCAGTCGCGTATAGGAAATTTGCTGTCCCCTGCAAAGCGGCTGACCGGCATGCCGTGATTAGCCGCAGACCCGGTCTGATTTCGGTCGAACTGGAGGTTCGGCTCGTGAACTCCCAGACGATCATACAGCCGTCCAAGGGTTTCCATCACCTGGAGTGGGACAAGGGCATCGCTCTTGCCGTGGAACAGCCAGACCCGGCTGTCCGCGAGATTGGATGTGTTGTCGATCAGACCCTGGTTCGCAGCCGCTTGGATTAGTCTGAGAGAGTCCTCGGCATTGGGTGGCGAGGGCCGAAGGCCGTAGTAGAGGTCGCCATAGTAATGTGTACAGGCCACCACTGCCGCTGAAACTCGATCCAGAGAGACGGACCAGAAGGGCAGCCACGGGTTTGGAATGGCCTCGACGCAGCCATATGGCCCTGCTGCGAGGATGCCCGCGCCTTTGACGAGGCTGGAGAAGGCGACATGGAACTGATGTGCGAAGAACCCTCCAGAGGATAGGCCAGATACAGTGACCGCCGCCTGATTCAGATGGGGCAGCGCGGGCAGCTTCTGGTTTGTGGACTGCGGTGGCGGGTCAGGGAGGTTGTCATAGTTGGCGTGCCCCTCTATTGAGAGCAGCAATGCACAAGCAAGCCATAGCCATGTGACTGAGCGGACTACAATCATGCTCCTACCGCTGTATATTAGAGGGTTGTTCGATATAAATCCAAGCTATTGAGAATTAAGGGCACACACATCTCAGGCGAAGAGAACGGGCTGTTGAATACGCCTTTAGATCACTTTGCACAGACAGCGGGTATCTGCTCAAATGAAGTAGTTTGGACTTAATCTGACAGACGGTGTCGTTAGGCTGAGGCATGAGCCGAGGCCGGGCGCGGAGTGGTCGGGGTGCGCAGCGCCCGGCCTCGGGGTTCACAAGGAACATCGTCATGACCA
>NZ_VOSK01000116.1 GCF_009296175.1 Microvirga tunisiensis
ATGCGTTTGCCCGGCAAATGCGGCTCCATCCGATCCCACTGGTGATCTTTCAACATCAGACGAACTCCGCTCACCCAAGCCTCCGCGCCCAAAAGGAGCTTGAATCAGATTTGCGAGTCCGTCGAAAGCCTGAATGTCAACGCGCTCTAGGCCTGTCACCGCATGGACGAAAAGAACCACCAGATATTGCGTCTTCTCCAGCAGAACGCCCGGCTTCCCCTCAAAACCCTGGCCGGCAAGGTCGGGCTGGCGCGCAGCTCCGTTCGCGAGCGGATTGCCCGGATGGAGGCAGATGGCATCATTCTTGGCTATAAGGCGGACGTGCAGCCAGACCATTGGGGCGGGCAGGCCGTCCGGGCACTGCTGATGATCCGGCTTGGGCGAACGCCGGCGCGCGAGACCGTTTCCCGCATCACAGCCCTTCCGGCTGTCTGCCGGTGCTTGTCGGTCAGTGGCGACCTGGATCTGGTGGTCGAGATCGAGTCAGGTGCCATGTCGGGGCTCAATGTCGCCCGAGACGAGATCGCCCTCATGCCGGATGTCGCGGATGTTACGACGGCGATCGTCCTCAAGGACGAGAAGCCTGCCTGAGTGGTGCAGATCCATGTTCGAGCCGCCAATATGGCGGCCGGACCGCCATATTGAGTGGTGCAGCCGCCACTCCGTCAATGCCAGATTTCGGGAAAGCCACAAACTCGGAATGCTGTCGTGACCATCGTCAACAACCCTCGCCCTGCCTTTTCGAGTGCCGAAGCGCGCGAGCTTCTGCGGGCGCATTTCGGCATCGAGGGTGGGCTGACCTCTCTGCCGAGCGAGCGCGACCAGAACTTCCGTATCGAGACGGCAGACGGGCAGGGTTTTACGTTCAAGATCATGAACGCGGCAGAGCCGCTCTCCGCCATTGAGTTTCAGACTGCTCTCCTGCGTCACCTGGAAGGTTGCGATCCGGACTTGGCCGTGCCGCGAATTGTGCACACGATTGGCGGTCAGGATTATGCTCTCATCGATGGCGCGGACGGACGATACGCCGTGCGTCTCGTCACCTATCTCGCGGGGCACCCGCTCGCCGAGCAAACGAAAACACCGGAGATCCTCCACGGTATCGGGCGCCTGCTCGGGCGCCTCGATCGAGCGCTTGCCAGCTTTGGCCACCCGGGAGCGCACCGTTCCTTCGATTGGGAGATCCGGACGGCGCCCTTCTCGCGGGAGCGCCTGCATGCGGTCGCCGATCCCGAGCAGTGCCGCCTCGTCGAGAACGCTCTCGACATTTACGATAGCCGTGTCACGCCGCTTCTGAAGCACCTGCGCTGTGGGGTGATTCACAACGATGCCAACGATTGGAATGTCCTCGTTGCCGACGGTCGCGTGAACGGCCTGATCGATTTCGGCGATGCCGTGCATTCGCCGATCGTTGCCGAACTCGCCGTGGCCTGTACCTATGCCATGCTGGATGAGGCCAGCCCCATCGAGACGGCTGCCCGGATCGTCGCCGGCTATCATGCCGAGTATCCTCTGCAGGACACGGAGTTCTCCGTGATCCTGCATTTGATCATGGCCCGCCTTACCATCAGCGTCACCATGTCGGCCGCCCGTCGGCTGGGCGCAGCCGAGGATCCGTATCTCTTCGTGAGTGAAAAGCCCGCTTGGGATCTTCTGCGAAAACTCTCCGCCATCGACCATCGCATTGCAACTGGCATTCTGCGGCAGGCGTGCGGGCTCGAAGCCACCCCGGGAGCCCGCCGCATCCGGGAATGGCTCTCCGCCAATCGCCGGAATCTTGCACCTCTCATGAGACCGCACCCGGCGCGCCAGGCAAAGCATGTTCTGAACCTCGGCAGCCTTGACGAACCCTTGGCTGCAGCAAGCGCGGCCCAGGACAATGACGGTGCCGAGCGCGCCTATGCCGAGCTCGTGCGCGAGCACGGGTTCACCCTCGGTCTCGGACCCTGGGGGGAGCGGCGCATCATCTATACGGCACCCTTCTTCGAGTCGGTGCTGGCGGAAGGCAAGCGTCGCAACGTGCACCTTGGGCTTGATATTTTTGCGCCGGCGGGAACCGAGATGTTCACGCCCCTGGCCGCAACGGTCGTTGCAACCACGATCAACCCAGATCCACAAGACTATGGCGGGCTCATCCTGCTTGAGCATGAGCCGGAGCCTGGCCTGCGCTTCTGGACGCTCTGGGGGCATCTCGACCATGCCTCGGCCCGTGAGCGCCGTATCGGCGAGCGCCTTGAAGCCGGCGCCCTCGTGGCCCGGCTCGGGGATTATGCGGAAAACGGCGGTTGGGTGCCCCATATCCACCTGCAGTTGATCACAGTCCCTTACGAGGATCTCAGCATCATCCCCGGTGTTGGCGAAGAGGCCTTCGTCCCGGTCTGGGAGGACCTTTATCCACGCCCGTACGATTTTGCGGGCCTGACATCCGAAGCCTTCGAGCGAAACGGCCGCACGAGGGAGGAGTTAATCGAGAAGCGGCGTGAGCGACTGGGACGCAATGTCAGCATGTCCTACCGCACACCGCTCAAGATGGTGCGAGGCGAAGGCGTCTGGCTCATCGATGATGCAGGGCGCACCTATCTCGACTGCTACAACAATGTCGCCCATCTCGGTCATTGTCATCCTAACGTGGTGCAGGCGATTGCCCGTCAGGCTGCGCTTCTCAACACCAATACGCGTTATCTTCACGACACCATCATCGACTATACGGACCGACTGGCCCAGTCCCTTCCGAAAGAGCTCGACACGTTTTTCATCGTCTGCACGGGTAGCGAGGCCAATGACTTGGCCTTGCGTATGGCGCGGACCTTCACCGGTCGCAACGACATGCTGGTGCTCGACTGGGCCTATCATGGCCACACGCAGGCTCTGATCGATATCAGTCCCTACAAGTACAAGCGAAAGGGGGGGCGCGGACGGCCTTCCTTCACCCACGAGCTCCCGATCCCGGAAGTCTATCGGGCTCCCATCGTAGGAACGCCAGAGGAGATCGGTCACTATTACGCCGAGGAGGCAGGGAGGCTTATTTCCGGCCTCCCGTCGGGCCATGCTCCAGCGGCTTTCATCGCAGAAACGATCCCGAGCGTGGCCGGCCAAGTCTTTCTTCCGCCGGGATACCTGAAGAGCGTCTATGCCAGTGTTCGCGCCGCAGGCGGCGTCGTGATCGCCGACGAAGTGCAGGTCGGTCTCGGCCGCGTCGGTGACTCCATGTGGGCATTCGAGGAGCATGGGGTCGTTCCGGATATCGTCACCATGGGCAAGCCCATCGGCAATGGCCATCCGCTCGCGGTCGTCGCGGTGCGCCGGGAGATAGCCGAGGCCTTCGCGAACGGCATGGAATACTTCAACACCTTCGGCGGAAATCCCGTGTCCTGTGCCGCCGGGCTTGCGGTTCTGGAGACACTCGAACAGGAGAACCTGCTCGCCAATGCTTCCGAGCAGGGCGCCTATTTGCTCGACGGGATAAAGCGCCTTCAGGAGAAGTATCCGGCAATCGGCGACGTACGCGGCCGAGGTCTGTTCCTCGGAATTGAGATCGTGCGGGACCGGGCAACCAAGGAGCATGCAGGCGACCCGGCCTCCAGGATCTCCAACAGGGCAAAAGAGCTTGGTGTTCTCATGGGTACGGACGGTCCCCATGACAACGTCATCAAGCTGCGCCCACCCATGATCTTGAAGCGCGAGCACGCGGACCTGCTTATCCAGATTCTCGACCGGTCGATGGCCGATGTTCTCCAGTGATCCCGAAGGCGGCGGAGCGCTCAGGCAGCATATAGAACGGTTAGATCATCTGCTTAGGCGCCCAAGGAAGCTTTCAAGCTGCCGGCTATCTCGATAGGATTTGAGGCGATTGCAAGGATCGGGGGCTTTTCATGAACGGCTACGGAGATACCTACTACGCCCGCACGCTCACGGATATGGCGCAACATCCTTCCCTCGAGGGACTTGTGGCGGCCGATGTTGCCATCGTCGGCGGCGGGCTTGCAGGTCTCACGGCGGCTCTCGATCTGGCACGATCAGGCCGCTCTGTGGTGGTGCTGGAGGCGGAACGGGTCGGTTGGGGAGCATCCGGCCGGAATGGAGGCTTCGTCGGCCCAGGCTATGCGACGAGCCATGCCAATATCGCCCGCATGGTTGGGGGCGAGAAGGCGAAAGCTTTGCACCGACTATCGATCGAGGGCGTGCGCATCGTCGAGGAGAACATCGACAGTCTTGCCGTGAGCGACAACAAGCGGGTCTACGGCAAGATGAGCGTGCTCCGATACCACGATCCGGAAGGCCTCGCGAGACAGTGCGAAATGATGCAGCGAGAATTCGGTTATCATCTCGATGTGATGCCGACCGACGCCGTGCGATCCGTCCTGCGCTCACCAAAGTACTACCAGGCGCTTCACGATCCTGCCTGCTTTCACTTTCACCCTCTCAATTATGCCCGCGCTCTGGCGCGAGCCATCGAGGCGAACGGGGGGCGGATCTTCGAGAAATCCCGCGTCACCGGATGCGATCTCAATGCTGCGGAGAAAACCGTCAGGACGGCACGCGGTGAGGTGAGGGCGCGTGACGTGATTCTGGCAGGGGGAGGGTACACGGACAATCTGGTGCCTCGCTTACGCCGCAGCATCTTGCCGATCGCGACTTACGTGCTTCTTACGGAAGCGGCACCGGAGAGGATCGCAGCGGCGGTGCGCACGCCGATGGCGATTAGCGACAACCGTCGTGCTGGGGACTACTACCGCCTCGTCGATGAGGGAGAACGCCTTCTTTGGGGTGGGCGGATCACGACGCGCACGACCGAGCCTCGCCGCCTCGCTGAGATGATGCAGAAGACGATGGTCTCCACCTATCCGCAGCTCGAAGGCGTGCGTGTGGAGACCGCCTGGTCGGGCCTCATGGGATATGCTCGCCATCTGATGCCTCTCATCGGACAACTCCAGCCGGGAGTCTGGTACGTCTTCGGGTTTGGCGGGCGTGGCATGAACACTACGGCCATCGGAGGGCGGGTGATCGCAGAAGGGATTCTCGGCCTGAGCGATCGCTATCGCCTCTATGAACCTTTCGGCCTTGTGTGGAACGGGGGGCCTTTCGGCGTTGCCGCGGCACAACTCACCTACTGGACCTATCAAGCGATGGATCTCGCCAAAGAGCGACGTGCGGCACGTGCCGCCTGATAGAGGCTTCCGATGCCAACGGCATCCTGGGACTAACTTGAAGGGCACCTCGATCCATCGAGGTGCCCTTGGCTTTCGAGCAGTCCGAATAGCTGTGGAGACAGCGCTCTCGCTGGTCTAATCGAGTCCGAGGCGCATGCGACGCTCCAGAAAGCGGCTAAAGGCGCCCATTCCATAGGAAAAAACCAGGAACACGACGGCTGCGAAGACGTAGCCCTCCATGACGGCGATGCCGACCCAGTTTGGATCTGTCATCGCCGTACGAACGGTGGAGAGGAAATCCAGAAGGCCTATGATCGTGACGAGCGTCGTGTCCTGAAAGAAGCCGATGGAAATGTTCACCAGCGGCGGAATGGCGATCTTCAACGCTTGCGGCAGAACGACGAGGCGCATGGCCTGCCAGTAATGCAGGCTCATCGCGCTGGAAGCCTCGTGCTGTCCCCGCGGAATCGCCTGCAAGCCACCACGAACTGCTTCTGCAATATAGGCCGCCGCGAAAATCACGATGGCAATTTGTGCCCGCAGCAGCTTGTCGACCGTGATCCCGCTCGGCATGAAGAGCGGCAGCATGACGGAGGCCATGAACAAGATGCTGATGAGAGGCACACCCCGGATCACCTCGATGAAGACGATGGCGATCACGCGAATGGCGGGGAGCTTCGAGGATCGTGCCAGGGCCAGAATGACCCCCAGAGGAAAGCCGAAAGCGAGTCCGACAGCCGAGAGCAGGAAGGAGAGGGGCAGCCCGCTCCATTGCGTCGTCGGAACATAGGAAAGGCCGAACACGCCGCCCCAAATTAGGATTGCGGCCGCGACGATCGTCATGCTCCAGAGGACGAGAAGATTTCGGTTCCAGAAGCGCGGGATCATCGTGATTCCGATAGCCCCTAAAAACAGGATCATGGCGAGGGCCACGCGCCAGTGCTCGTCATAAGGATAGACGCCGAAGATCATGAAGCGGAGCTTCGCTTCGTAATAGGGCCAGCAGGCGCCATGCCCGACCTTGCAGGCCTGGGCTCCACCCTCCGTGACGGCCCGGGTCACGAGCCAGCCGTATGCACCCTTGGCAGCAAGCCACAGGATCCACAAGCAAGCCAGCGTAACGATGGCATTGACGGGTGTCCCGAATAGAGGCTTGAGCGTGCGATGGAGCAGGCGACGCTCCACACTTGGCTCACGCTGAGCCGGCATCTTCAACTGTGCTTCGGCAATGTCGGTCGCGGTCGTCATGGCCTAGCGCTCCTTCAGCGCAACGCGGCTGTTGTACCAGTTCATGAACAGGGAGATCATGATCGACAGGCCGAGATAGACCAGCATGAAGATCGCGATTCCCTCAATCGCCTGCCCGGTCTGGTTCATGGTTGTGTTCGACACCATGACGAGATCCGGATAGCCGATTGCGATGGCGAGCGACGAATTCTTGAAGAGGCTCAAATAGCTGCTGGTGAGCGGGGGAATGATGACGCGAAGCGCCTGCGGCAGAACGACGAGGCGCATGGTCAACCCGTCCCTCAGGCCCAGGGCGCGCGCCGCCTCCCACTGCCCTTTGCGCACCGACAATATTCCGCTTCTCACGATCTCTGCGATGCCGGCCGAGGCGGAGAGTGCGAGACCGACGAGGAGAGCCGTGAATTCCGGGGTGAGCTGAGAACCGCCCGTCAGCCGAAAGCGTCCCTTCTCCGGGATGCTGAGCGTAAGATCGGGTTGAACGGCGAGGATGGCGAGAACAGATGGGAGAAGAAGAACCAGCGCAACCAAAGGCCAGATCACTCGCGCCTGACCCGTTCTGATGCGCTCGGCCGTTGCGCGGCGGTTCACGAAAATGCCGAGAATTCCTCCCAGAACCAACGCCAGAAGAACGATTGTATGGGCGCTCGTCCATATCAGGGAGGGCACGGTCAGGCCGCTATTGCTCAAGAAGACATGGGGCAAAATTTCCCATGCTTCGCGCACGGCCGGCAGGCCCGTAACGATGAGGGCATACCAGAGGAAGAGGTAGAGCAGGAGAGGCACATTGCGCAATGCCTCGACATAGAGGAAGGCCAGGAAGGCGAGCAGCGGGTTGCGAGAAAGACGGGCGATGCCGACGAAAAGGCCGATGATCGTGGCGAGCGCCACGCTCCAGACCGAAACCCAAACCGTGTTGACGATGCCGACCAGGATGGCGCGGCCATAGGTATCGGTGGGCTTATAGTCGATCAAGGACTGGCTGATGACGAAGCCGGCTTCACGGCTCAAGTAGCCGAAGCCTGTAGCGATGTTCTGCTCCGCTAGCTTCTGCGATACGTTTGAAAACAGGTAAAGGCCGACAAGCACGATGCTGCCGACGGCGAGCACCTGATAGAGGATGGCCCGAAAGCGAAGATTGTAAAGAAGACTCGTCCCGCTCGACGCATCGACGCGCATGATGATCCTTTCCGGATTCTGCCGAGGGCGAAACGGGCGGCCGAAGGGCCGCCCGCTGAACTCAGATTACCGGAACGGCGGTGCGTAAAGCAGACCGCCCTTGGTCCAAAGCTCGTTCGGGCCGCGGGATAGGCCCAGCCGGGTCTTGGGGCCAAGATTGCGATCGAAGACCTCCCCGTAGTTGCCGACGGACTTGACGATGTTGTAGGCCCACTTGTTGTCGAGGCCGAGCATCTTCCCGAAGTCGCCGTTTACGCCGAGCATGCGCTGGATCTCGGGATCCTCGCTCTTGAGATACTCGTCCACATTGGCTTGCGTCACGCCCTTCTCCTCGGCACCAATGAGGGCATAGACCGACCAGTTGAGAATATCGCGCCAGTTCGGATCGTTCTGGCGAATGGTCGGAGCGAGAGGCTCTTTCGAGATGGTTTCGGGCAGAACCACATATTGCGAGGGATCGTTGGCGATGGCGCGGACCGAAGCAAGGTCCGAACGATCCGTCGTGATGGCGTCGCAGCGTCCGTTAAAGAAGGCGTTCCGCCACTCGTCGGAATTCTCGAACACGACGGACTCGTATTTGATGTTCTTGGGTCGGAAGAAGTCTTCCAGGTTCTGGAGCGTCGTGGTCCCCGGCAACAGGCAAATCGCGGCATCGGCGAGTTCGCTCGCACTCTTGACGTTGAGCTTGGCCGTCGTCATCAGGCCTTGGCCATCGTAGAACACGACAGGTCCGAAATCGAGACCGAGAGAGGCGTCGCGCGAGAAGCTCCAGGTGTTCTGGCGAGACAGAATGTCCACTTCGCCGGACTGAACGGCCTGGAAGCGCACGTTGGTGTTGAGCGGGACGTATTCGACCTTGTCAGGGTCGGCGAAGATCGCTGCCGATACAGCCCGGCAGATATCAACATCGAAGCCGCGTCGAACGCCCTTGTCGTCGGCATAGGAGAAGCCGGGAGCGACAGGGGACACGCCGCAAAGAATCTTGCCGCGCTTCTTCACCGTATCGAGTGTCGCCTGCGCAGATGCAGGTGCCGCCGAAACAGCGGCAACGCCTGCGATGAGGCCCACCGCAAGCCAACGGGCCATAAATTTGGATTGTATCATTGTACTCCCTCTTTCCATGCGCCTTATTTGGTCGCTGACACTTGAAGCTAGACCCGAAAGAGCCAGCGTATCAAGGGCAGATTTTCCCACCGTAAAACATCTCTGAACTTGCTGACTGACTAAAAGGTATGCAAACTCGACTTGTTCTCAGCGACAGCCTCTGCTGTCACTGTTCTTCGTTGCGCGAGTAGTTCATGCCCATTTTGCCCAAAGCCGACATCGTCCTCACAAATGGCCGGGTCTTCCGCGGCCTTTCAGAGCAAGTGACCGAAGCGGTGGCCCTCTGGGCCGGACACGTCTTGGCGGTGGGATCGGCAGCCGATATGGAGCCCCTCATCGGCCCGTCGACGCGCGTGATCGATCTCGCGGGTCGCCTCGCAACGCCGGGGCTGTGCGACTCGCACATGCATCTTCTCCCCTACGGGATCATCATGGGACATGTGGATGTGCGCCCTGCCTCCGCGCCCACTCTTACCTCACTGCTTGAAAGGGTTAGGCAGCGCGCCTCGGCCACGCCGCCCGGTCAGTGGATCCAGGGGCGTGGCTATGATCAGTTCGAACTTGATGTCAGGCGTCACCCCCTCCGCGAGGAGCTTGATGCCGTCGCGCCCGATCATCCCGTTGCGATCGTGAGAGCCTGCGGCCATGTGACGATCTGCAACTCAAAGGCGCTCGAACTGGCAGGAATCGACGAAACGACCCCCGTCCCGCAGGGCGGCGCCATCGAGCAGCGGGACGGGCGGCTGACTGGCCTGCTGGCCGAAACCGGCCGTGACCGCCTGAAGGCGGTTTTGCCGGAACCGACGGATCAGGAACTCGTTCAGGCCATCGACGATGCCGGTAGAGCATGCCTGTCCTACGGCATCACCAGCGTGATGGATGCCGGCGTCGGCATGAGGGCAGGCTATCGTGAGGTTGCGGCTTACCGCACAGCCCAGCGCCTCGGCCGCCTGCCCGTGAGGACGACCCAGTGCCTGCTAGGAGGGCCGGGCGGCATCGTGGAACAGGCCTATGCCGATGGAGTAGTGACGGGCGTAGGCGATTCCATGCTGCGCGTCGGGCCAGTGAAGATCTTTACCGACGGCAGCGCCGGCGGCCGGACTGCCGCCATGACCGAGCCGTATGTCGGAGAGCCCAAAACCACCGGCCTGATGCCCCTGCACGACAACGAGATGAATGACCTCGTGCATGATTATCATGCAAAGGGCTATCAGTTGGCCGTTCATGCCATCGGCGATGCGGCCATCGAGCAGACTTTGAATGCCTTCGAGCGAGCCCTCGAAGTGATCCCGGATCCCGATCGCCGCCACAGGATCGAGCATGCGGGCTATGCAAGAGCCGACCAGAACACCCGCATGAAACGCCTCGGCGTTCAGCCGGTGCCCCAGCCCGTGTTCATCTATGACTTCGGCGATCTGTACATTTCCGTTGTGGGCGAAGAGCGGGCAAAGCCTTCCTATCCACTCAGAACTTGGATTGATCTTGGCTTCAAGCCTGCAGCCGGCAGTGACGCCCCTGTCTGCGGCATCAATCCATTCCAAATTTTTTCTCTATGATCACCCGTAAGACGTCCCATGGCACCGTCATGGATGAGCGGGAAGTGGTATCCATCGAGCAGGCTATCACCGCCTTTACAGAGTTCGGCGCTTACGTGAACAAGGCCGAGCATGAATGGGGCCGCCTCGTTCCCGGCCTCGCGGCGGATGTTGCGGTGTTCTCGCGCGATCTCCTGACAGCCTCCCCGGAGGACGTGCTCCATGACACTCGCTGTGATCTCACGATCCGTGGGGGCGAGATTGTCTTCGACCGATATGGAGAGACGGCTCACTGATACGAGTTGTCTCGAGAAGAGGTGCCGTACCAACAGAAAAAGGCCTCGGGGTGTCCGGGGCCTTTTGCGTTTCGGGGATCCGTCTCAGTGCAGGATCTGGGATAGGAAGAGCCGGGTGCGCTCGTGCTGCGGGTTCTTGAAGAACTCGTCCGGGGTGTTCATCTCCACGATCTGTCCGTAATCCATGAAGATCACCCGATCGGCCACCTGACGGGCAAAGCCCATCTCGTGGGTGACGCACAGCATGGTCATGCCCTCGTCGGCCAGCCCCACCATGGTGTCGAGCACCTCCTTGACCATCTCGGGATCGAGCGCCGAGGTCGGCTCGTCGAACAGCATGATCTTGGGGCTCATGCACAGCGAGCGGGCGATCGCCACGCGCTGCTGCTGGCCGCCGGAGAGCTGGCCCGGGTACTTGTTCGCCTGCTCGGGGATCTTGACCCGCTTCAGGTAGTGCATGGCGATCTCTTCCGCCTCCTTCTTGGGCATCTTCTTGACCCAGATCGGAGCCAGCGTGCAGTTCTCGAGAATCGTCAGGTGCGGGAACAGGTTGAAGTGCTGGAACACCATGCCGACCTCGCGGCGCACCTCGTCGATGCGCTTGAGGTCATTGAGAAGCTCGGTGCCGTCGACGATGATGCGGCCCTTCTGGTGCTCTTCCAGGCGGTTGATGCAGCGGATCATCGTGGACTTGCCCGAGCCCGAGGGACCGCAGATGACGATGCGCTCGCCGCGGCGCACGTTGAGGTTGATGTCCCGCAGCACGTGGAACTCGCCGTACCACTTGTGCACGTCGATCATCTGAACGGCGGCCTCCGCCTTGGGATCGACGTCGACGGAGCGAATGGTCGACAGGGTCATGTGCCGTCCCTCGATCAATTGCGCACAGGGAAGACGCGGGGGCTCAACTGCTCGAGACTGCGGCCTGCCCAGTCGCGCTGGGGCGCTGCCGCAATCGCTTCGGCTTGTCCCCGGCGCAGCATCTCGAGATCCTCACCGATGTCGAAGTCCAGCACCTCGCCGTCGCGGACGACCTGACGGCCGTCGACATAGACGTCCTTGATCGCCCTGTCATTGGCCGAGTAGACGAGGCTGCGGATGGGCTCGTAGTCGGGCTGCATGTAGGGATTGCTCATGTCGACGACCGAGAAGTCCGCTTTGCACCCCGGAGCAAGGCGCCCCAGGTCCGGCCGGCGGATCATGTCGGCCCCGATGGCCGTAGCGGCCATGAACGCATCTCTCGTGGTCGCTGCCGTGAAGCTTCCCGCGATGATCCGGCCCGCGTAACAGGCCATTCGGAGTTCATCGAGCATGTTGTGGGGGAAGCTGTCCGTGCCGATGCCGCAGCGTATGCCCGCGTTCATGTAACGGCTCAGGGTGTTCAGGGCAATGCCACGCCGGGCGAAGACGACGGGGCAATGCGCGACCTGAGCCCCGCTGTCCCGCAGGCGCTCAAAATCGCTGGCGTGGGGCCAATGCAGCCAGGGATGGTCGTTCAGGAAGATGCAATGGCCGATGATCGTGTCTGGCCCCAGGGCTCCTATTTTGTCGAGCCATTCGATGGGCGTGCAGCCGTAGCGACGCATGATCTCCTGAAATTCAACGATGCTCTGCGCGGCGTGGATCTGGATCGGCTGATTCCGCTCGCGTGCGGCGTCGAGGGCATCGCGGATCTGCCCCTCCGTGCAGGTGTCGATCTGGGCCGGTGCGAAGAATCCGGTGATGCGTCCGCTCGAATGCTTCGAGGCGGCGTCCGCAATCTCGATCGCCTCGCGCAGTAATCGGTCGCCAGTCGCCGGATCGAGGTCGTAATCCACCGAGTGGCCATTGGTGGTTTTCCAGGGACCAGACCGGAACATCCCCCAGAGGACGGCGCGGATGCCGGTTTCCGCATATTCGTCGGCCCAGGTTTCTCGCGGCCTGCCGAGATCGCAGATGGTCGTGACGCCGCTCTTCAGGAGCTCTGACGCCGCGACGCGAAGCGCCGGGCGCGTGTATTCCGGGCCGATCTGAAAGACCGGCATGAACTCGTATAACGAGCTCTGGCCGAGGCGCGGGCTGCCGAGCTCTTCCAGCATGCCTTTCCAGCCGGGCTCGTGGCCGGGATGACTGTGGATGTCCACGAAACCGGGGATGATCATCATCCGGCGGGCGTCGACCTCCGCATCGACCGGGCCGGAATAGCCTTCCCCGACATGGATGATGTCCGCGCCTCGAACCACGAAGTCCGCGTTGCGGAGGTAAACATGGGATCGGGCAGCCTCGTCCCAGGCGACAATCCAATCGCAGTTCCGGAAGAGGGTCGTCTTGGCGACAACGCTAGTCATTTAAGGCTCCATGAGGGCATAGAAGGGCTAGGCAGAAAAGAGAGAGCGCCGTCAGGGCGCGAGAGCTTGCAAGAGGCGCACGTGACCGACCGCCATGGCGACGGCGGCCTGCGTCGGCTCGATGACGGGGACCCCGACGGCCTCCTCCAGGGCAGCGCGATAACGAGCCATGCCGGCACAGCCCATCACGAGGACGTCAGCGCCATGAGCAGCCTTCAACGTACGGCCGACATCGACCATGCGGCCCAACGTATGCGCCTCGTCGGAGAGCTCGGCAACGGTAAGCCCGATCGGGAGGTCGGCGGCGAAGCGATCCATGACACCCATCGCGCTGAAATAGCAGAGATGCCTTGGAACGGAGGTTGGCAGGATGGCGATGACGCCGAAGCGCTGCCCGAGAGTGAGCGCCGTCAGCCCGCCGCATTCGGCAATCCCGAACACGCGACGGCGGCTCTGTTCGCGCAGAGCATGGAGGCCGGGATCGGAGAAGCACGCGACGACGAAGGCGCTTGCGCCGTCCTCCAGCTCGGACGCCTTGCAAAGCAAAGGCATGATGACGCCGTCCACATCCCGTTGAGACTGGATGCCGGGTGGGCCTTCGGGCAGTGAGAGGCACACGATGTCCGGTCCATCGGCGCTCCTCAAGGGAGCCACGGCCCTGTCGATTTCTGCCGTGACATTCTGTGAGGAATTCGGATTGATGACATAAACCGAAGATCCCATAATTGCTTCATCCTCGAGCAGCGAGCGGCAGGGAATAGGGAGCCAAAGTAGCGAGGGGACGGCCTTGCGGATCTTCCCGCTCCGCCCGTCGAGAGGCGCGCCTCTGCGCGTCCTGCAGCTCTCGAACCGCGCCATCGTAGTCCAGATTGGCGACGCGATGGTCCTTGACCACAACCTGGCCGTCTACATAGACGTCACGAATGGCGCGCTCCGCAGCGCAATGGATCAGATTGCGCAGCGGATCATGGATCGGCTGCATGGCCGGGTGGCTCAGATCCACAAGAGCCAGATCCGCCTTGGCGCCGGGCGCCAACCGCCCGATGTCGCTGCGGCCAAGGGCCTTTGCTCCTCCGGTGGTCGCCGCAGAAAACAAGCCGCCCGTATTCAGGTCGAACACGCTGCGTCCGGCAACGCGCGAGCAGATCATGGCCTCGCGCATTTCTTCCAGCATGTTGAAGGGATAACTGTCGGTGCCGATACCGACATTGACCCCTGCACGGAGATAGGCGCCGAGGCTTTCGAGCGTCATGCCGCTGCGCGCGAAGGTAACGGGACAATGGGCCACGGAGGTGCCGCTTCGGGCAAGGCGGGCGAGGTCCTCGCGGCTACGCTGCCGGGTCCAGGAATGATGATCGAGAAAGATGCAATGCCCTAGGATCAGGTCCGGTCCAAGGACGCCCAGGCGCTCCAGCATGGCCGGAGCCGTCTCTCCGGTCCGCCGAAGCAACTCCTCGTGCTCGGCCATGGTCTGCGCCGCATGGATGGTGATCCGCATCCCGCGGTTGCGTGCTTCGGCGACGGCATCCTGGATCAGCCCCTCGGAGCACGTTTCGATCTGCGATGGAGCTATCACCCCGTCGATACGGCCGCTGGGATGAGCACGCGCCTGGTCCACGAAGGCCAGAGCTTCGGCGTAGCGCTCGCGCCCCTGCGCCTCGTTCCACTCGAATTCAAGGCGGTGGCTGCCGGCCATGCGCCATTGCGCTTCGCGGAAGCCGGGGGCGAGATAGGCTCGCATTCCGCTTTCCGCCGCCAGGGAGAGCCATTTGGAATGAGGTGACGCGATGTCGAGATGGGTGGTCACGCCGCTGCGCATCAGGTCGCCCAGCATCACCGTCTGGCATGCGGCCTTCGCATCCGCATCCGAGTCGACGAGGGCGGAATATTCATAGAGGGCGTTGCCCCAAAGAACCGCGGTTCCAACGTCCTCGAACAGGCCCTTGGCAATGGGCTCGTCCCCGGAGTGGCAGTGGATGTTTACGAGGCCGGGCATCACCATGATGGATGCGCCGGCGATCTCCTCGTCTGCGTGACCGTCGTAGGTTGGCCCCACATACAGCACCCCGGCCTTGGAGAAAGCGACATCGGCATCTTGCATGTACACGTGTTGAGAGGAGCCTCCGTCCCAGGCGACGACCCAAGCTGCCTTTCGAACGACCGTTACTGGTTCAGTCATGATATCTGGAGCCGATGCTGATGTGTTGAATATTGACTGGCCGGCAGACCAGCGGGATCTCGAGGGTGTGGATCACAGGAGTTGAGCGCCGAAATTGCTCGCCGGATCGAACTCGGGACTGAGGATGCCGGCTGGTCTCATCGAGGCAGCACGTCCGCGCATCTGCAACTGTCCCGATCCTGGAGCGGCCTGAAGCGTTCCGTCCGCAACGATCACATCACCCCTGCGCAGAACGATCTCGGGCCAGCCCCGCAATGTGCGGCCGGCGAAAGGATTGTAGCCGACATTGTCGTGCAACCCATCATCGGTGAACGTTACCTCTCGATCCGGGTTCCAGATCGCGATATCGGCGTCGGCACCGACCGCGATAGCACCCTTGCGCGGATGAAGACCGTAGATCTTCGCCGGAGCCGTCGCCGTTATCTCGACAAACTTCTCCAGGCTGGATCTTCCTTGGCTCACCATGGCGTCGAACAGAAGCGGCAGGCGTGTCTCGAGTCCTGGGAGACCGTTGGCGATTTGCTTGAAATCCGGGTTGGGGCCCGCTGAAAGCTTGCCGCTTTCGTCAAACCTGTATGGCGCATGGTCGGAGGAGACGACCTGAAGATCGCCGAGTTCAAGCGCCTGCCACAATGCGTTCTGATCGGCTGTTGAACGCGGAGGAGGACTGCACATCCACTTGGCACCTTCGAGGCCGGGGCGATCCAGGTCCTGCGCAGTCAAGAACAGGTACTGCGGGCACGTTTCGGCGAAGACCTTGATGCCTTCACCACGTGCGCGCCGGATAACGGCAGCGCCCTCGGCGGTTGAGACATGGAACAGCATGATGGGCTGATCCAGGAGCTGGGAGAAGCGAATGAGGCGCTCGAACGCTTCGATCTCGCACACGCGGGGATGACTCACGCCGTGGAACTTCGGCTCGACATAGCCACGCGACACGAGCCGGTCGGCCATCCACTTGATCATTCCATGGTTTTCGGCATGGGCACAGACCAGGGCGCCGTGCTCTCGGGCCACCATCATCACGTCCAAGACCTGCTCGTCGAGAAGGCGCACGCGATCATAGGTCATGAAGATCTTGATCGAGCGATGGCCACTCTCGATCAACTGGGGCAGGTCGTGTTCCAGCGTTTGCGGTGTCGGATCGGAAATCCAAAGATGAAAGGCGTAATCCGTCACCGCGCCGCTCGCAGCAAGGTCCGAGTAGTTCCGGACGACATCGAGCAAACTGTCTCTTCGATGCTGGGCTGCGAAGGAGATGACAGTCGTCGTGCCACCGAAAGCGGCAGAGCGGGTGGCCGTCTCGAACGTGTCGGCATTCATCAGACCGCCACCGGAGAGCTGCTCGATATGACAATGGGCATCGACTCCACCCGGAAGAACGAGCTTGCCCGTGGCATCAATCGTGCGCCGCCCCGGCGGTAGGTCCCAACCGAGCGCGGCGATCTGGCCACGATAAATGGCCACATCCATCGTCGAGACGCCCTCGGTGGTCGCAATGCTTCCACCCTTGATGACCAGATCGTACGCGACCAATGATTCCCCCGACGCTTGGGATGGCGATGTGGTTCAGCCTGTATGCTGCCGACAGCTTATGCGGATGAAGCGAACCGCAGCAAGGAGGACTTAAGGGTAGGATCGGGACTCTCGTCTAAATTCAAATGCTGCACGCATCTTTGTTTGCTGGCCCCGATTTCAGCGACAGTTCCGTATACACTAAGGTCATCTTTTTCGATTTCGCGCTGCACAATAAAATCGGGCGAGGTGGTGCGAGCGACACCCTCTGCGGATTTCAGAAAGAGGAGCACGAGTGGGGCGGGGTGTTCAGGCGGTGGCAGGCAAATGCTTGCTACGGGAGCATTCGTGGAGATGGCCACATCTGCAGGCTAACGAAAGAAGCTGCCGACGAGATCACGCGGCTTCGCCTGCTGCTCGCCCAGTGTCAGGAGCCGCCGCCAAACTTTAGGTACGAAACAGTTCTCGCTATCCCATCTAGCCCGGGGAATATGACCTTTGCAGTCATCCCATATCGGTGAAGTATTATCCTGAGATTGTGCTTCAGCTCTGCTGGGATTACGGCCCTGTAGATAAAAGGGGACGAGAATATCTCGGTCGGATCAGCATGTGCTGTGAATACACTCTCCTGAGCAACGATGCGTGGTGAGATCCGATGGGAAATGAACTGCCAGTTTTGTGAGATCGAAAGCGGATCTTGTGGCGGATCTTCGGCATCTGCCAAATCGGGCATCATGTTAGCTCCAAACCCGTAGATGACGCCATTTGCAGGCTGGTCATCACGGACAGCAAAGTACAGAGCAACCATGGGATTGTGTGTCCAATCCAGCAGCCTTGTAGGTAGCCCGTGATGTTGAGCGAGCGCCAACATCTCCCATCTATTCGGCTTCGGCCCGGATACGAAGGCCATCGCCTCTTTCTCAAAAATGTCGAACGACCACCGCTCTTGGTCGAGCAAATTCTGCTTTGTTTTCTTGTCGCCCACAAACTTCGCGAGCTGCCGGCCGACGCTTGGCATCAGCAAGTAGTCGATGTTGGCATGTCCTCGGAAGAGGGAGCCATGATCCAAGAAGTGGTCGAACACCCATTTGTGGAAGTCCTCATAGCTCTTGATCACGTGATCGACCATGGTCGCCTTGCCCCTTGGTTTTATGCCACTATCTCTGTACGGAATAATCCAAAATCAGCCATTCCGCATTTTGCTCCAATGAAATCATTGAGGTTTTCTGGGGAGAAAGCGTAACGTGCGCGAATGTACGAGAATGTTGCCTGGATCGACTGAGACAGTTAAGTGATTGCAGATATTGCTAAAGTGTCCATTGCCCCCATGATGGACTGGACCGACCGGCATTGCCGGGCGTTCCATCGCGTCCTGTCGCGCCGGGCGCGGCTTTATACGGAGATGGTCACGACAGGGGCGGTCATTCATGGACCGCGCGAACGGCTGCTGGGCTTCAGCGAACCTGAACATCCCGTGGCGGTACAGCTCGGCGGGTCGGATCCGGCGGATCTGGCGGAAGCCGCCAGGATCTGTGCCGATTTCGGCTATGACGAAATCAACCTGAATGTCGGCTGTCCCTCCGACCGGGTGCAGAACGGCCGCTTCGGCGCCTGCCTCATGCAGGAGCCCGTGCTCGTTGGCGAATGCGTGGCGGCCATGAAGGCGGCCATCTCCCTGCCGGTGACGGTGAAGTGCCGGATCGGTGTCGACGACCAGGACGCGGAGGAGGCCTTGGACCGCCTGTCCGATTGCGTGGTGGCGGCCAGCTGCGACGAACTGACGGTCCATGCCCGCAAGGCCTGGCTGCAGGGCCTGTCGCCGAAGGAAAACCGGGACATCCCGCCTCTCGACTATCCGCGCGTCTATCGCCTCAAGGCAGCACGGCCCGATCTGCCGATCGCCATCAATGGCGGCATCAAGACCTGGGCCGAGATCCACGAGCATTTGAAGCATTTGGATGGCGTCATGCTGGGCCGCGTGGCCTACCATGAGCCGGAGATCCTGCTCGGCGTCGACCGCGAACTCCATGGCGAGGAGCCGCCGGTGGCCGACGGCTTCGAGGCGGTGGAGGCCTATGAGCCCTTTATCGCGGAGCAGCTTGCGAAGGGCGAGCGGCTTCACAACATCACCCGTCATATGCTGGGACTCTTTACCGGACGCCCCGGGGCGCGGGCCTACCGCCGCCACCTGGCGACAGAGGCGGTGAAGCCGGGAGCCAATCTCAACACGCTTCGCGATGCGGTGGCGCATGTCTCCCGAGCGGTGGAACGCTTGGCTCCGGCGGATGCAGCCTGACCGGTCGGACAAGCCGTGCCTGCCATTCGGAGATGCGAAACTCCTAACGTCGCCAACACGGCTGGGCGCGCTTGCGCCGGTTTGTCGAGGAAACCGATCTCATGCTGGCAGGGCTTTGGTGCTCGCAACAGCTTGATTCCCTAGAGGTATAGGTAATAAGTGCCTGATAATAATCGGATATTGGCGAGGATTGTCAGTAATAGTAATAACATTACATAGGTGATTCTGAGGTTTGTCCCACTTATCTAGGGTTGGGATTGTTGCATGACTCAACATCCAGTTTACGTTCAGCCCCCTCAGTATTCAGCTGAAGTTGTATTTCTGAACCCAAGATTGCAAAATGATATTCCATTCGTTTTTGCGCTTTACAAAAACGTTATCACATTTATTCTCCTTTACGAGAGCTTGAACAGCCCTGGGGATGGTCTCTAGGGAAGCTCTCGTAAAGAAATGACAAAGGGGAATATTATGCTGGTGCACATTTATCCTACTTCTGTCTATCCTGCCGTTCGGTACCCTGAACAGCTGCCTGCTCGCTACCCGGAGCAACTCCCCCATTGAGTTGATCTGAACACGATCATCCTGCGGGATGATCAGGCTCCGGTCATCGAATGGTGACTATACGGAGCGAGGAGCCTCTTAAGGTCTCAAAGAGGCTCCTTCTTCTCACAAGATCATCTTCCATCACTGCAGTTCTGCAGGCCGATACGCTTGTGTCACCTATGACGGACGGTTTCGGCATGGAGAACCATTTCATATCAGCCGCCCTGACCTCGCGCCTTGGCTTATCGCAACCGTCTTCGCTCCCTGGCGGCTGCCAGTATTTCGCGGTGTAATTACCCAGGCCCTTGCGCCAACTGGGATTCGCTGATTCCCTGCTGGTATGGGCCGCGGCGATCTTGAACGTTTGAGCAAGGAAGAGCTGATTGAGTTGGTGCTGCGGCTGCAGCGGCCGCAAA
>NZ_VOSK01000117.1 GCF_009296175.1 Microvirga tunisiensis
ATGCGTTTGCCCGGCAAATGCGGCTCCATCCGATCCCACTGGTGATCTTTCAACATCAGACGAACTCCGCTCACCCAAGCCTCCGCGCCCAAAAGGAGCTTGAATCAGATTTGCGAGTCCGTCGAAAGCCTGAATGTCAACGCGCTCTAGGGCGGTGGCGATGTCGTAGGTCTCGACGGCTCGGCGGCCGCCACCGTTTACCGGGCGATCCGCATATGGCTTCGCCATATGCCCGCAGACACGACGCACGCCGCCGAACAGGATCCGGATCAGGCTCAGCGCATGGACGCCGAAATCGTCGAGCGCGCCATGGCCGGAAGTCGCCTCGCTCTTCCAGTAGAAGAACTCCTCTGGGTTCGCCATGAAATCCTCGTCCATCTCAAGGCGCACATGATGGACCTCGCCGATCCGGCCCTCGTCGAGAAGACGGCGGATCAGACGGATGACGGGGTTCTGGATGTAGTTGTAACCGAGGGCTGCGACCCTGCCCGAGGCCCGGGCGGCGGCGAGCATCCGCTCCGCATCGGGCAGGCGCGTTGCCATCGGCTTCTCGCACCAGACATGCTTGCCCGCCTCCAGCGCCGCGATCGCCATCTCGGGATGGAAGGCGTTAGGCGTGGTGATCGACACCACGTCGACAGCCGGATCGGTGACGAGAGAGCGCCAGTCGCCGGTGGCGCGCGCAAAGCCGAGTTCACGCGCTTTCCTCTCAGCGAGTTCCTGCGAGGTTTCCGCCAAGACCGCAAGGCGTGGCCGATCCACGTCCCCGAAGACCGCCGCAACGGCGTTCCAGGCCAAGGCATGGCACTTGCCCATGTAGCCGGTGCCGATGAGGCCTATGCCGAGTGATGTCATGCGTCATGCTCCTGACTTGATGGGGATGCCCTCATCCTGAGAGGCTGGCTCGATGTTCGGCCTCCCTCGCCGTCATGGCCGGGCGTGTCACGGCCATCCCGGTGGGAAGAGTGCTACCGCCTCATTCCATCGGGATCACCGGCACAAGGCCGGTGATGACGGGAAGAAGCAGCGGGCCCTTTATCATTCAGCCTCTGAGGAGGTCGCGTAGCAGGCTACTCAGGATGAAGGTTGGGCTAGATGTGATCTATCAGACCATCCCACCTAGCTCTTCCGACACCGCCTGCAACTCCTTGCCGCCGGCCATGAGGTTCTGCAGCTCGTCGATCGGAATCTGCGACTTTTCATAAGTGCCCAGCGTCTTGCCGCGGTTGAGCACCGTGAAGCGGTCGCCCACCGCGTAGGCGTGACGCACGTTGTGCGTGATGAAGATCACGCCGAGGCCTTTTTGACGCACTTGGTGGATGTACTTGAGCACCATGGAGGTCTGCGCCACGCCCAGCGCCGAAGTCGGCTCGTCGAGGATCAGCACCTTCGCACCGAAATAAACCGCGCGCGCGATCGCCACGCATTGGCGCTCGCCGCCGGAGAGGGTGCCAACGGCCTGGTGGGGATCGCGCACGTCGATGCCGATCTTGTGCATCTCCTCTCGCGTGACCTCGTCGCAATGGTCGAAATCCACATTGCGGAACGGCCAGATGCCCTTCACCGGCTCGCGGCCCATGAAGAAGTTGCGCGTGACCGACATGAGGGGGATCATCGCAAGATCCTGATAGACCGTTGCGATGCCCGTATCGAGCGCATCGCGCGGGCTGGCGAACGACACCGGCCGACCTTCGACCAGGAAGTCGCCCGAGGTCGGCTTGTGCACGCCGGCCAGCGTCTTGATCAGCGTCGACTTGCCGGCGCCGTTGTCGCCGAGCAGGCACATGACCTCGCCGCGATGAACGGAAAGCGATACGCCCGAGAGCGCGATCACCGAGCCGAAATGCTTGACGAGGTTGCGGATCTCGATGAGAGGAGCTTCTTTGTCCATCAGCGCTCTCCCGTCACCTTGCGGCGGATGAAGTTGTTGAACAGCACTGCGAGCAGCAGCATGGCGCCCAAGAAAACCTGGAACCAGTCGGAATCGAAACGCGTGTAGGTCAGTCCGATCGAGACCATGCCGAAGATGATGGCGCCGAAGAAGGCACCGATGGCCGAGCCGTAGCCGCCGGTGAGCAAACATCCGCCGATCACCGCCGCGATGATCGCCTCGAACTCCTTTTGGAAGCCGCGCCGCGCATCGGTGGAGCCCGCATCGAGCACGGTGAGAATAGCCACGAGGGCGGCCGCAGCGGCAGTGAGCATGAACAGCGCCGTCTTCACCCGGTCCACCGGCACACCGGAATTGCGCGCCGCATTGGCATCGCCGCCTGCCGCGAAGATCCAGTTGCCGGCACGCGTGCGCAGGAGAAGCCAAGTGGCGACGAGCGCAAAGCCAATGAACCAGACGATGGAGACCGGCATGCCCGTCACGGTCGGTGTACCGTTCGGAAACTTGGCGATGATGTCGTGCGCTGCGAGCCAGGAGAATACACCCTCGAAGGCAACGCCCGAGAAGAGTTCGCGGATGAGACCTTCGCCAGCCTGATCGCCGATGCTGCGCATCTGGGTCGATCCGCCGGTCGCCCACTTCAACCCGACGAGCGAGAGACCGCGCAGGATGAACAGGAAGGCGAGCGTGACGATGAACGAAGGAAGCCTGGTGCGGATCACCATTTGGCCGTTCAAGCCGCCGAGCACGGCTGCGACGACGAAAGTGGCGAGAATGGCCAAAAGCAGAGGCCAGCCGCTGAGCGTGATGAAGGCGCCGAAGACGAGGCCGGTGAAGGCCACCATCGAGCCGATGGAGAGATCGAACTCGCCGCCGATCATCAGCAGAGCCGCCGCAATCGCCAGGATTCCGAGCTGCGAGGCGGGCGACAGGATATTCATGATGCCCGCGAGCGTGAACATGGACGCGTCGGCGGTGGAGAGAAAGAAGATCGTGACCAGGACGAGACCGGCAAGCGCGCCGAGCTCGGGCCGCCGCATGATCTTGGTGAGAAGGGAGACCTCCCGCAGGCGCTCGTCCTGGATCTTCTTGACGGCTGTGGCCGGTGCAAGATCGGCGGTCGGCTGGGTGGTGTTGACCATGAGCGCCTCCCCATATGAATCCATGAAAAAGAGAAGCCCGCGATCACAAGATCGCGGGCTCGGGCAACGATCAGCGAATGCCCTTGGCGGACAGCTCGACCACCTGATTGGCCTTTTCCTTCGTGATCAGGTTCGGGCCGGAGGCCACATCGCCGCCGGGCATCAGGCCGTACTTGGCGTAGTTCGCCAGAAGCACCACCGGCAAATAGCCCTGCAGGTATTGCTGCTGGTCGATGGCGAAGACGGCCTCACCGTTGGCCACCGACTTGAGGAAGCCGGCCGACATGTCGAAGGTGGCGACACGGATGGCGCCAGTCTTGCCTGCCTCCTTCACCGCCGCGACCGAGGGCTCGCCCGCCGTGCCCGCGCCGAGCGCCAGGATCGTATCGACGGACGCGTCTGCAGCAACCGCCGCCTTCACCTTGGCCCGTATATCTGCCGGATCATTCGTGACGGGGAGAACCGTCACCTTGCCGCCGAAGCCTTCCGTGAAGCCCTTGCAGCGCAGATCGAGCGAGACGTTGCCGACCTCTTGGTTCACGCAGAGGCCGACTTTGCCGCCCATCTCCTTGAGCTTGGCGCCTGCGATGCGACCGGCCTCAACCTCGTCCTGACCCACATGGAGCAGCGCGCCGAGCTTCTTCGACACGTCGGAGCCGGAATTCATGGAGATTACCGGAATGCCTGCGGCCACCGCCTTCTGGATCGACGGGCCAAGCGCCGAGGCGTCGGGGATCGAGACGATCAGACCGGCCGGCTTCTGGTTCACGGCCGCGTCGATGAGCTGGCCCATGGCGACCATATCGAAGGTCTCGGGCGCACGGTAATCGACCTGAACCTTCATGTCCTGGCCGGCCGCTGCCACGCCGTTCTTCACCACCGACCAGAACGGGTCATTGGCCTGTCCATGGCTGACGACGATAATGCGGGAATTCTGCTGCGCGGCCGCCGGAGCGGCGGTGGCGAGGGTCAGAGCTGCCGCGGCAGCCAGACCGGTAACGAATGATTTCATGTGCTTCCTCCCAGATGGTTCTCACGCGAGCACCGCAACGCCTGTGCGTTGCAGCGAACGCCGCGGCCTTGCCGCTTGCCTCAAGAGGCAGAGAGAAAACAAATGAGCCGAAGGGCGAATCACCGTCCGTACAGCGTTCCCTCTGCCGATCCGATCGTCCGCTGAAACGGAACGTCAGAACCTTTTTGTTTCTATATTGGAATTTTTATTCCATTTTTGTAGGATCGGTGTCAAGGCCGATCTGACGTCTTGAGGCCTGCGATGGAAACCGAGGACAGCATGGGCGGCGCGGAAGCGATAGTGACGGAGACCCCAGACGATTTTGACGGACTTCGAACACTCCTGCTCAGCCGCCGTGAGTCGATGCCGAAGCGATTGAAGCAGATCGCCGCCTTCGCTCTCGAGCACCCTGAGGATGTGGCCTTCGGAACGGTGGCCGGCATTGCCGAACACGCCGGCGTGCAGCCGTCCACCCTCGTGCGTTTCGCCAAGAGCCTCGGCTATGACGGCTTCTCTCACCTGCAGCAGATCTTCCGCGACCGCCTGCGGGAGCGCTTTCCAGACTACCGCGAGCGCCTGAGGGGTCTGCGCGATGCCGAGGGGCACCACGTTCATGCGGCGTCGCTGCTCGAAGGCTTCACCAGTGCCGCAGCCGTCTCCCTGGAGAGGATGCAGGCCTCCGTGCGGCCCGAGGAACTCTCCCGCGCTATCGAGACATTGGCTAAGGCCGATACCGTCTATCTCCTGGGCGCCCGGCGAGTGTTCCCGGTCATCGCCTATTGCGCCTATGCCTTCGGGAAGCTGGGAGTGCGGGCCATCCTCATCGACCATGTCGGCCAGCTCGGCCCCGAGCAGCTCGCCATCGCCACCAAGCGCGATGCGGTGCTTGCCATCAGCTTCACGCCCTATGCGCCCGTCACGGCCGATCTCGCTGCGGCTGCCGCGCAGCGCGATGTGCCGGTGGTCGCGATCACGGATTCGGCCTTCAGCCCGCTGGTAACGAATGCCGATGTCTGGCTCGAAGTGGCGGAGGCCGATTTCGGCGCCTTTCGGTCGCTCTCCGCTTCGTTTGCGCTGGCGATGGCGCTCGCCGTCGGCACGGCGGAGAAGCGGGCGGAAGGATAACGCTCGCTACTTGGGCGGCGGAGATGACTTCAAGTCATCTTTGTCACGGCCAGGGTTGACCTAGCCTTCTCGATCGCTGGCCCTCTCGATCAGAAGAGAGCTTCTCTCAATCGGGATCACCGGCACAAGGCCGGTGATGACTTGGATAACTTGGCCCACAGCTTATCCTAGGCTCCCCCGGCACGACCCTGGGATAGCGTATGAGATCAAAGCCGGACCGGCTTCCCGCTCTGTGCCGATTCCGTTGCGGCATCCGCAAGGCGCTGGGCCATTAGGCCATCGCGGCCAGTGGGGCTGCAGGGCTTGCCGTCGCGGATGGCGTTCAGGAACGTGGTGAGCTCATCGCGATAGGCTTCAGCATAGCGTTCCAGGAAGAAGTCCTGCACGGGATCGGCGGTGATGCCCAAGGCGTTCGCCACCTCCACCGTCGTGCGGTGGATGTTGCCGGCGCGGATCATGCCCTTGGAGCCATGGACTTCGACTCGCTGGTCGTAACCATAAGTGGCGCGGCGGGAATTGGAGATCTGCACGATCCGGCCCTTGGCGGTCTTCAGCATTACGGCGGCCGTATCCACATCGCCGGCCTGGCCGATAGCCGGATCGACAAGGGAGGAGCCGACCGCATGCACTTCCACCGGCTCATCGCCGAGCAGCAGGAAGCGTGCCATGTCGAGATCGTGGATCATCATGTCCCGGAACAGGCCACCGGAGGTCGCGATGTAGCTCACCGGCGGCGGGCCGGGATCGCGGGAGAGAATGGTGACGAGTTCCACCTCGCCCACTTCGCCGTCGGCGAGGCGGCGGCGCAGGGACGCGAAATTCGGATCGAAGCGGCGGTTGAAGCCGATCATCAGCGGCGTTCCCGCCTTCTCGACGGTGGCGAGACAGGTTTCGATGCGCTCGCTCGACAGGTCGACCGGCTTCTCGCAGAACACGGCCTTGCCGGCGCGCGCGCCACGCTCGATCAGATCGGCGTGAGTGGTGGTCGGCGTGCAGACGAGGATGGCGTCCACGTCCGAACGCTCGACGATCGCATCGAGCGACGCGACCTCCGCGCCCGCCGCCGCTGCCAGCTCCTGCGCGGCAGGCGCATGCGGATCGGCCACCGCAACGAGGCGGGCATCGGGATGATTGGCGGCGTTGCGCCCGTGAATGCGGCCGATGCGGCCGGCGCCCAGTACGGCGATCCTGATCATGTTTTCCCCCTGATTCTTTGCCGGTTCACGGCAAATTTGGAATTGATATTCCAACATAAGCTGGTAATAGAATAAACGTTCTATAACGGCAAGAGCCAAGCGCGGCTCTCACACGGTTTATAAGACCGGGAGCGGGAGGAATAGCATGAAGCCAGCCCTGGATGTGATCACCATTGGCCGCGCCTCGGTCGATCTCTACGGTCAGCAGGTGGGTGGGCGGCTTGAGGACATGGCCTCCTTCTCCAAGGCGGTCGGCGGATGCCCCGCGAACATCGCCATCGGCACGGCGCGACTTGGCCTGAAATCAGGGCTCGTGACCCGGGTGGGCGACGAGGCCATGGGCCGTTTCATCCGCGAGCAGATGGAGCGCGAAGGCGTCGCGACGGATGGCATCGTCACCGATGAGCAGCGCCTCACAGCGCTCGTGATTCTCGGCGTCAGGGACGAGGATTCCTTCCCGCTGATCTTCTATCGCGACAACTGCGCCGATATGGCGCTCAATGAGAACGATATCGACGAGAGCTTCATCGCGTCCGCCGCCGCCATCGTCGTCACCGGCACGCACTTTTCACGGGAAACGACCGCCGCCGCGCAGAAGAAGGCGATCCGCATCGCGAAGGAGAACGGCCGCAAGGTGGTGCTCGACGTGGATTACCGCCCCAACCTTTGGGGCCTTCTCGGCCACGGCGCGGGCGAATCGCGCTATGTGCGCTCGGACGCGGTGACGGAGCACTTGAAGCCGATCCTCGCCGATTGCGATCTCGTCGTCGGCACCGAGGAGGAACTGCACATCGCGGGCGGGTCCGAGGATACGCTCGCCGCCATCCGGGCCATTCGGACCATCTCGAAGGCCACCATCGTGTGCAAGCGCGGCCCCATGGGCTGCGTGGTGTTTCCGGGTGAGATCCCCGCCTCGCTCGACGATGGCGTGAGGGGACCGGGCTTTCCCGTCGAAGTCTATAACGTGCTCGGCGCCGGCGATGCCTTTCTCTCCGGCTTTCTCTGCGGATGGCTGCGGGATGAAAAGCTCGAGACCTGCTGTGCCTATGCCAATGCCAGCGGCGCCTTCGCGGTCTCGCGCCTGCTCTGCTCGCCCGAGATCCCGACCTTCCCCGAACTGCAGCACTTCCTGAAACAGGGCAGCCGCCACAAGGCGCTGCGCTTCGACGAGGGGATCAATCACATCCACTGGGCGACGACGCGAAGACCGCGACCCGATACGCTCATGGCGCTCGCCATCGATCACCGCATGCAGCTGGAAGCGATGGCGAAGGAGATCGGCGCGCCCATCGAGCGCATTCCCGACTTCAAGGTTCTCGCCGTGCAGGCTGCGGCGCGAGTGGCGGGTGGCCGCCCCGGCTTCGGCATGCTGATCGACGGCACCTATGGCCGCGAGGCCCTGTTCCGCGCCGCCGATCATCCGTTCTGGATCGGCCGCCCGGTGGAGCTGCCGGGCTCGCGCCCGCTCGATTTCGAAGGCGGCGGCTCGCTCGGCGCGAAGCTCGTGGAATGGCCGGTCGGGCACGCGATCAAATGCCTGTGCTTCTACCATCCGGACGATCCGCCGGAACTGAAGGACCGCCAGGAACGCGACCTGCTTCGCCTGCACGACGCCGCGCGGCGCATCGGCCGCGAATTGCTGGTGGAGATCATCGCGGGCAAGCATGGGTCCCTCAAGACCGATACGGTGGCCGGCATCCTGCAGCGCCTCTACGATCTCGGCATCAAGCCCGATTGGTGGAAGCTCGAGCCGCAGCGGGACGAAGCCGCCTGGCATGCCATCGGTGACGTGATCACCGAGAACGACGCTTACTGCCGCGGCATCGTGCTGCTCGGACTCGAAGCGCCCGAGGACGAGCTGGAAGCCGCCTTTGCCGCGGCCGCCAAGGAGCCGCAGGTGAAGGGCTTTGCCGTGGGCCGGACGATCTTCAACGATGCCGCGCGGCGCTGGCTCAAGGGCGAGATGTCGGACGAAGCCGCCGTCAACGACATGGCCTCACGCTTTCAACGCCTCGTCGATTCATGGCAAAAGGTATCCGCCCGCGCGAAGGTTGCCTAATACCAAGGGCGGAGCCTCTGCCTGGCTCTGTCCTCTTTTCACGGACGAGAAAACCTGAGAACGCTGCCGCCTCGGTTGCCAGCGCCATTCGAGAGGAAACCGTATGAGCACGATCCGCCTGACCATGGCGCAAGCCGTTGCCCGCTTCCTGACGGCACAGAAGACGGAAATCGACGGAACAAGCCTGCCGCTCTTCGGCGGCGTCTGGGCCATCTTCGGCCACGGCAACGTGGCCGGCATGGGCGAGGCGCTGCACGGCGTGCGCGACCGGCTTCCCACCTACCGCGCCCACAATGAGCAGGGCATGGCGCATGCGGCCATTGCGTTTGCCAAGGCCTCGCGCCGGCGCCGCATGATGGCCTGCACCACCTCCATCGGCCCGGGCGCCACGAACATGGTGACGGCCGCTGCCGTGGCCCATGTGAACCGCCTTCCCGTGCTGCTCCTCCCCGGCGACGTCTTCGCCAGTCGCAGGCCCGACCCGGTGCTGCAGCAGATCGAAAGCTTTTCCGACGGCACGGTCTCGGCGAACGATTGCTTCCGGCCCGTTTCCCGCTATTTCGACCGCATCACGCGGCCCGAGCAGATCATACCAGCGCTCCAGCGCGCCATGACCGTACTCACGGACCCGGCCGAGTGTGGTCCGGTGACGCTTGCCCTCTGCCAGGATACGCAGACCGAGGCCTACGATTATCCGGAAAGCTTCTTTGCAGATAAGATCTGGACCCCGCGCCGCATCCGTCCCGATGAGACAGAGCTCGCGGAAGCCGCCGATCTCGTCCGCAACGCGAAGAAGCCCTTCATCGTCGCCGGCGGCGGCGTGCTCTATTCGAATGCCGAAAGGGTGCTGGCGGATTTCGCACAGAAGCACGGCCTCTTCATCGGCGAAACGCAGGCCGGCAAGTCGAGCATCCCGCATGACCATCCAGCCAGCCTCGGCGCCATCGGCGTCACCGGCACGGGTGCCGCCAATGCGCTCGCCGAAGAGGCCGACGTCGTGATCGCGGTGGGCACGCGCCTGCAGGATTTCACCACCGGCTCCTGGGCCCTGTTCAAGAATCCGAAACGGCGCATCGTCGGCCTCAACGTGCAGGCTTTCGACGCGACCAAGCACAATGCGGTTCCGCTCGTCGCCGATGCGCGCGTGGGGCTTGAAGAACTGAGCCAAGCGCTTGGCGGCTGGAAAGCGCCGGAAGTCTGGACGACGAAGGCGCGTGACGAGAAGGCGCGCTGGTTCGAGTCCGCCGCGCGCTACACGGACCCGACCAATGCTGAGCTTCCGTCCGATGCTCAGGTGATCGGCGCGGTGCAGCGAACCTCATCGCCGACCGACGTGGTGGTCTGCGCGGCCGGTGGCCTGCCGGGCGAGCTGCACAAGCATTGGAAAGCAAGCACGGCGCTGGGCTATCACATGGAATACGGCTATTCCTGCATGGGATACGAGATCGCAGGCGGCCTCGGCGTGAAGATGGCCGATCCGTCCCGAGAGGTCATCGTGATGGTGGGCGACGGATCCTATCTCATGATGAATTCGGAACTCGCCACCTCCGTGATGCTGGGACAGAAGCTTACCGTCGTGCTGCTCGACAACCGCGGCTACGGCTGCATCAACCGCCTGCAGCGCGCCACCGGCGGCGAAAGCTTCAACAACCTGCTGCAGCACACGAACCATGTGACGCTCCCGGAGTTGGACTTCGCGGCCCATGCGGCCAGCCTCGGCGCGCAGACGATCAAGGTGAAGGGCATCGGCGAACTGGAGGATGCGCTGCGACAAGCACGTCAGGCCGAGCGCAGCACCGTCATTGTCATCGACACCGATCCCCTCGCCTCCACCGATGCAGGCGGCTATTGGTGGGATGTGGCGGTGCCGGAGGTTTCGGTGCGCGATCAGGTGAAGACCGCACGCAAGAATTACGAAGATGCCCTCGGCGCGCAGCGCGTGGGCGACTGACGGGTTCAAACAACATCACCCTCATCCTGAGGAGCCGCGCCAGCGGCGTCTCGAAGGAGGCTCCAGTGCTCTCTGGAACCTCCTTCGAGATGGGCCTGAAGGCTCTCCTCAGGATGAGGTAAGAGGATGAACGAATGGTCCTTTCGGATGAAATTCCGGGGACCTCATGGAAGAGTGAAGAAGGATAGACGCACATGACGATCCGCATCGGGGCCAATCCCATCGGCTGGTCCAACGACGACATGCTGGAGCTCGGCGGCGAGACGCCGCTGGAGGTGTGCCTCGCCGAGGCCAAGGAAGCGGGCTTTGAGGGCATGGAACTCGGCAACAAGTTTCCACGCGAGCCGGAAGCGCTGAAGAAGGCGCTGGCTCCGTTCGGCCTCGCCTGCGTGTCCGGCTGGTATTCCGCCGAGCTGTTGAAGCGTGATGCGGAGGCGGAGATGAAGGCGCTGCGCCCACATCTCGATCTGCTCAAAAGCATGGGTTCGAACGTGCTCGTCTTCGCCGAGACCTCGAACGCCATCCATGGCGACCGGTCCAAGCCTCTCTCGCAGCGTCCCGTCATGCAAGCCGGCGACTGGGCCGAGTTCGGCCGCCGCCTGACACAGGTGGCGGAGCGCACCCTGCAGGAAGGCGTACGCGTGGTCTATCACCACCACATGGGCACCATCGTGGAATCGGAGGCCGATATCGATGCCTTCATGCGCTCGACCGGCGAAGCCGTGCACCTTCTGCTCGATACGGGACATGCTACCTGGGGCGGCGCGAACCCGGCGGCACTCGCACGCCGCTATCGCAGCCGCATCAGCCACGTGCACACGAAGGATGTACGCAAGGACGTGATGGAAAAGTCGCGGGCGCAGGGTTGGAGTTTCCTCGATTCCGTCATCGAAGGCGTCTATACGGTGCCCGGTGACGGCATGGTGGATTTCGTTTCCGTGTTCAAGGAACTGCCGGGCTATAGCGCCTGGGTGGTGATCGAGGCGGAGCAGGACCCGAAGAAGGCCCACCCGCTGACCTATGCCAAGATGGGCTATGCCAATCTTACCCGGTACCTCAAGGAAGCCGGCCTGCTATAAGGGAGAGATGCGATGTCGAAGCTTCTCGTCAAACCGTCGAAGCCTGATAACCAAGGGCGCATCCACGCCATCACGCCTGAATCGGCCGAGTGGACCTATGTAGGGTTCGAGGTCTACCAGCTCAAAAGCGGTCAGAGCTTACGGCAGGCGACGGAAGGCCGCGAAGCCTGCATCGTCCTGCTTTCAGGCAAGGCACGCGTGGCGGCCTCGGGACAGGATTTCGGCGTGATCGGCGGACGCACCTCGCCATTCGAGGCGGATCCATGGTCGCTCTATGCACCCGCCCACTCCGAATGGTCCCTGGAGGCGCAGACCGATTGCGAGATCGCCGTCTGCACGGCGCCTGCGGAAGGCAAGCTCCCAGCGCGCGTGATCGGCCCTGACCAGGTGGGTCAGGAAACCCGCGGCCAGGGCACCAACACGCGCCATGTGCGCAACATCCTGCCGGAGACGGAGCCGGCGGAGAGTCTGCTCGTTGTCGAGGTCATCACGCCGTCGGGCCATTGGTCGAGCTATCCGCCGCACAAGCACGACCGGGACATGCTGCCGAACGAGTCGCTGCTCGAAGAGACCTATTACCACCGCCTCAATCCGCCCTCCGGCTTTGCGCTCCAGAGGGTCTATACGGACGACCGCTCCCTCGACGAGACGCTGGCGGCGGCGAACGGCGACGTGGTGCTGGTGCCCAAGGGCTATCACCCTGTCGGCGCGCCGCATGGCTATGAACTCTATTATCTGAACGTGATGGCGGGCCCGAAGCGGATCTGGAAGTTCCACAACGATCCGGATCACGAGTGGATGCTCGCGAAAGCTTGATCCCGCCGGATCTTTCACGCATGAGGCAAATCGAGTTCGCCTGAGAGGTTTCATGGTCTGGTCGGATTTCGCCTCGCGCGCTTTTAAGACCCTGCTCGCATTGGTAAGCACCGTCGTGATGGATTACGCGTTCCTGAATGGACGCATGACACGCCAGGCCGTGACGGGGATTGAGCGCATGGCCGCGGATGCGCCCGTTCTCATCGACCGGCTCGTCACGAGCGCTCTCAACGTCAGGTGGGACCGCTGACGCTTCAGCGGGAACCGACCACCGCCGCCTTTCTGTCCTCTCCGCCGCTGGCCTCATGACAGGGCAGACGATCGTCGCGGATGGCGGCGTCACGATCGCAATGTCGCTTGCCGGTCCCTGGAACGGAACGGCCACGGTGCCGTTCTTTCCACGGTCTCACCTCTCATCGCGATTCCATGGCAAACCTTCTGCGCATCCTGCTCGCTATCCTGCTTCCACCGGTCGGCGTGTTCTTCACCGTCGGCCTGGGTGGACAATTCTGGCTCAACATCCTCCTGACGATCCTGGGCTACATTCCAGGCATCGTTCATGCGATCTGGATCATCGCGCGTCGAACGCGTTGAGAGATGTGTGGGACAAGCATGCCGGATTTCGGCGATGTCCAAAAATCGTCGCCCACCCATAAAGATCGGAGCGACGTGTTTTCACTTGAGCATCTCGGACAGGCAGGCGCGATCTATCGGAGCCCCTGTTCGATCGCCCGATCGACCCGGCCAGGCCTTGGCCGCTCCACAGGCCAGCCATATTCGCGACGCGGATAGTAGGAGTTTCCGTAGTAACGGTTTGGAGCATGGTGATAGGACGGACGATGGCGATAGCGCTCGCGTCCATACGCTCTGCGACGCACGGTCCGGGCATTCTCATAATAGGAACCGCCTGGCTCATACCAGCCGGGGCCGTAAGGGCCATTCACCATACCATTGCGCCAGGTTCCGGTACTCTCGCCAGCCTGTACCGGAACTGATTCAAGGGTTGCGGCTCCGGAAAGGGCCAAAGCCAAAAGGCCAATCTTCAAGATACGCGAAGAAAACATTGCATTCTCCGGTGATTCACGACTGTGAACAACGTCACCATGATCGACTTCGTTCCTGACGAAGCCTTCACGACATTGATAGGAAACGGATGAAACGCGGATGAATACTTCCGTTTAGGATTGTTCATCGTCCGCCCTGGTGCCGAAGCGCACATGACGCGAAGGGTCTCGTGAACGGAGCGGGGATTGGACCGTTTCCTCTCGTGTGAAGGCATTGCTGTGTGCAAGCCAGAAAGTCGACGTCCGATGACCGTTCTCGACCCCATCTCCGGCAAGCAGGTCACGATCGACCTGTCTGGAAAGCCACGCAATTCGCGCGGGGGTGTTTGCTCTGCCGAGGAGTCTTCGCTTCGCCGTCGGGACGGATCTGTCGACTGCAAACCGGAGCCGCATGCCGGAAAAGGCGTTCGGTCCCACCAGGGACTTGGCAGCTAATATTTTGGAGAGATTGGCGCACCCGACACGATTCGAACGTGTGACCTTTGCCTTCGGAGGGCAACGCTCTATCCAGCTGAGCTACGGGTGCTTGAGGCGATGGGCCTGTTTCTTCCCTACCCGATTACGGTCTTGAGGGCAACCTCTGCCCGCAAGAGAGAGGCTGCGGCCGTCCCTCCGTCGGGGCGGCCGCAATCGCTTTCGTTCCATCTCCCTCCCGGAGGCACGGCAGGGCCTGGGACCCAGGAAAAGATGGTCTGAAAGGTTCCAGCGCACCGTGCGGAACAGTGGCCCCGGCTCTTCCGCCTCGAACGATGCGCCGCGTTAAGGGATTGGGCATCGGAGCCAAAAGTGGAGGCCACCTTTGGCTCCGATGCTTTAAGCCTCGTCGGTCGCAGTCCGCTGCCGCGAGACATAGCCGATGGCGAGCACCAGGGCGGCTCCGATGATGGCGGTGGGGATTTCCGCCTTGTGGCCAAATTCCTGACCGAGTTGCTCGACCAACCATGGATCAGAGATCAGCATCTCTCCGGCAACCCAGCCCAGAAGGGCCGCCCCGGCCCAGACGAGAAGGGGCAACCGGTCCAGGAGCGCCATAATGAGGGCAGCCCCGGCCACGATGAGCGGAATGGAGATGGCAAGGCCAATGGCGAGCAGAGCGGTGGAATCCTGTGCCACCGCGGCAATCGCCAGAACATTGTCCAGGCTCATGACCGCATCGGCGACCACGACGGTCCAGACCGCATGCCAGAGACGGTCGGTTTCCTTTACGCCTCCCTCTTCATCGTCGCCATTCAGAAGCTTCACGGCAATCCAGAGCAGGAGAAGACCGCCGACGATTTTTAGAAACGGGGTCGCAAGAAGCGCAGCCACGACGATCGTAAAGATGATCCGCAGGCCGACCGCGACGCCGGCGCCGAGAATCATACCGATGCGACGCTTGTCTTCCGGCAGGCCACGGCAGGCAAGCGCAATGACGACGGCATTGTCTCCAGACAGAATGATGTTGATCCAGATGATGCCGAGGAGTTTGATGACTTGAGGGAATAGAGCTTCCATGACGGGGAACTTAATTGGCGTTCGAGACGAACAGCGACCATGACGTGCCTGCGAACCGGCAACGGCCGGATGCAGTGGCAAGCGTAGGGTTCAAAGCCGTTCTCGAGAAACAGGAGAGGCGCCGCTTCCGGCGCGCGACACAATCGACCGGAAGCATCCAAACCTTGCCTCCAGCCAAGCTAGACCGAGTTTAGAGGCGAGGAGGTCCCGTCGCGCGCAGGGATCCAAGAACGTTGAAATTGACCGGCTGACAGGGGCTGAAGCGGTTTCCCTGCCCCAGCGTGCCCCCGGTCGCAAGAGCGATGCCCGCAGGAGCGAGAGCATCTGAACTGCCCTTCCCATCGCTCCACTCGTCCGGACTAGCCTCCCGGTCCGCTTCCCCGCTGTCGGACACGTCTGACAGCAGAAGGGTTTCTTCGAGTTGAATGAGAAGAGAAGCCCCGGAATTCGCATGGTCGATAGCCGGGAGCCAAGCCAGGAAGATCAGCCCGAGCAACGCCTGCACGATGGAGAAAGAGATGCGGGATCGGGCCAATGCTCTGTCCATCCGGGCCAAAGGTGCTCCAAGGCGGCGAACCTCACCTTCCCTAACCCGACTGGAGGCTTCAGGGCAACCGCAGCCTTTCTCAAAGGCTTATCGGGCGCCGTTCGCAGGAGCCGAAGGAGCTTGGCCGCATAGGTCGTAATAGACATTGTACAATCGATGGATCGTGTCTCAACCATTCCGCCCGGGCGCCCCGCTCAAGCTTGCTTTCCATAGGAGAGCTCAATGACGGCCCATGACGATCATGTTTCCATTCTCCGCGAAGCCTATGCCCAATGGGTTCATACCAAAGGCAGCGATTGCGAATGCTGGATGAACATCATTGCCGATGATGTCAGTCTCGGCTCCCTGGCGGACGGTTCGCCGGAAGTGCCTTTTACGGCACGCCGGAGCAGCAAGTCCGGCGTTCGCGCCTACCTCGAAGACCTCATGCATGACTGGGAGATGGTCTCCCATACCATGAGCGAGTTCATCGCCCAGGACGACCGGGTGGCTGTCGTCGGACGGGCCGTCTGGCGCCATAAGGGAACGGGCAAGGTGGCAGATACCAGAAAGGTCGATATCTGGCGCTTCCGGGACGGCAAGGCGGTCGATTTCGACGAGTATTACGACACCGCCGGGCTCATCGCTGCCGCAACGCCGTAAACGGCGCCAACGGGACCCAGCCGCGCCGGTCGCTTCCTCCTCATATGCTCAGGCCCCCTGGGCGGGCGGCAGGAGGAGGGCAAGATCGGCTTCGCCGAGCAGGCGATATTGTCCGGGCTCCAGATCCTCCGGCAGCGCCAGGGCGCCGATCCGGTCGCGGTGAAGGGCCGTGACGTGATTGCCGACCGCCGCGAACATGCGTCGGACCTGATGGTAGCGGCCTTCCGTCAGGGTCAGGTAGGCGCTGGTGCCGGAGATCGCCTCCAGCTGCGCCGGCAGGAGGGGCTTGTCCTCGCTCTCGAGCATCAGCGTCCCGGCTGCAAAAATTTCCGCCTCGTCGCCACGTAGGGGACGATCGAGACTCACGTGGTAGCGCTTGGAGATGTTCGCCCGAGGAGAGATGATCCGGTGCAGCAGATTGCCGTCATCGGTCATGAGCAGCAGCCCCGACGTATCCTTGTCGAGCCGCCCGATCGTCGAGATGGCCGGGTCGCGCCGGCGCCAGCGGTCCGGGAGCAGGCCATAGACCAGGGGTCCGGTTTCCTTGTGCGAGCAGGTGACGCCCAACGGCTTGTGCAGCATCAGCGCCAGGCCGGGCGGCGGATCGAGCGGCTTGCCCTGGACGCGCATCCGCTCCGAGAGGTCGCGGGTCACGGCGATGCGCTCGTCCGCCTCTTCGATCTCGGCTCCGTCCAGCGTGACAAGGCCGGCATGGACCAGCTGCTGCACCTCGCGGCGCGAGCCGTAGCCCATATTGGCGAGCAGCCGATCGAGACGAAGCGTCGGGACCTTGCTCATTTGACTGCCTCGTAAATCTTGTAGCCGTTCGCTTCGATCTTCGGCATCACGCGCTTGAACAGGGTCTTCAGCACGGCCTCATAGGGCAGGTGACGGTTCGCGACGAGCCAGACGACACCGCCCGGCCGGAGAGCCTCCGCGGCCCGACGGATGAAGATCTGGCCCAGGCTCTGATCCTCGGCGCCACCATCGTGGAACGGCGGGTTCATCACCACGAAATCGAGCCCCTTCAGTTCGCTGCCGCTGCGGATATCGGCCCAGCGAAGTTCCGCCCGAGAATCGTCGATGTTGCGCGCCGCCATCTCGACGGCACGACGGTCGATATCGAGCATGGCCAGATGCTCGACCTTGGGGGAGGCCAGGATGGCACGGGCGAGAGTACCGATGCCGCAGCCGAAATCGGCGCCTCGGCCACCAAGCGACGGCAGGTTCTGCTCCAGCAGGGTGCTGCCGGGATCGCGGCGGTTCCAGCTGAACACGCCGGGCCAGGTCCAGAGGCCCAAAGTTTCGTCCCGGCGAGGATGGCCCTCGGCGAGCACCTCCTCGAGACCCACCAGACATGCGGGCCGCTCGCCGGTGCAGATGCGGTGATGACGGCGCGAGGTTTCAACGACATTGCAGCCGAACCCCTTGAGTTCCTTGGCAATCCGGGAGCCGCCCTTGTCCTTGGGCGCGAGGACTGTCAGGGATCCGCCGGGCGCGAGCGCCCGCAAAGCCAGGGCCATGGTGTAGCGACGCTCCACGGTTCCGGGCGGGGCCAGGACGATCATTTCGCTGAATGACCCCTCCTCCTGCGCCTCCAGCTGTCCGGAACCGGGAATCAGAGGGGAGAACTGAATGGCCCCTGCCGGGACCTCGGCCAGTTCGGCCGGTGGCGTCCCATAGACGCCGCTTTGTTTCGTGTCTTGCAAAGTGACTGAGTCCACGCTGAACGCAGGCGTTCTTAATAGGATGCGGTCTGGAAGGTAAGTCTCAATGGCTCTGGGCGCTCGGCTTTGTATCGACAGCGCGGATTTCCGATTCTCCGACCGCGCGCTGGGCGCCGCTCACAGTATCGCGGATCCTATAGCCCAGCTCGCCGCTGCTGTTCTCCGGCATCAGGCGGATGACCTCGTAGGTGCCGCTCGTGCGATCGGCAAAATGTGTCGCGGCGGCATGAACGAGTTGGCCCATGGAATACTTGTGGATCAAAAGAACCTCCTTTGACGAAAAGCAAAAAGCCGCCCTGGACGGGCGGCTTTGCGAGGCGGCACGGAATGCCAAGCCGTCTGCTTCAACGGAAATTATGCCGCCTGGATGTTGTTGACGGCGACCTTGCCGGAGCGGCGGTCTTCGGCGGTGTCGAAGGACACCTTCTGGCCTTCGCGCAGGCCGCGGATGCCGGCACGCTCGAGCGCGGTGGCGTGGACGAACACGTCCTTGCTGCCATCGTCCGGCTGGATGAAGCCGAAGCCTTTTTGATCGTTGTAGAACTTAACGGTGCCCGTAATCATGGGAGTATCCTTGGTTAGGCTAGAAGTGCACGTGAGCAAAGGACGTGCCTTCGCACGACCTCACGCTCGGGTTCCTCGATGTTTGGAAGAGTGTCTGAACGTGCGCCTGGAAGGCCAAGGCGTAACGGCCCGATTGTCCGGCCAAATGTCGATAGAGGGTTATCTAGCGCCCACTTGCGGCGAATACAAGGCCGCGTCGTGGAAAAGCAGACGACCCTCCCTCGGAGCCTCGCATGGGGACGTGGGCAATGGCGTGCGAGAGGGCTCGCTTCAGTATTTCAGCCGCAGCACCTGAACACTCTGGCCGCCATCTGCACAGAGGATCCGGGCCCTCGGGCAGTAGGATGCATAGGCCGGAGTCGGGCAATAGGTCTGGACAAAGCTCTCGTCGATCGCGCAGGTCACGTGCACACGGTAGAAGCCCTGCGGACCGCTTGGCGCATCGTGCAGCACGGAATAGCCGAGCCCTTGGTCGGTCAACCGGGAGATGGCACGACCGGCTTGGAGCCGGCCGGCTTCGAACCGGGAGACGGTCGTCATATCGGCTGCCTGGGCTGCCGATCCCATCAGACCGGTTGCCAGCGCGATCCCCATCAATAGCCGCCTCATGCTGCGCCTCACGTAAGATATGCGAAAGGTGGGCCGTGCCGAACCCGCTTCGCCGGGAAAGCAAGGACCTGTCGAGGAATAATGCAAAGCTGCCTTCCGGGATCCATCGCGTGCATCTGCACGAAGGATTAACCACGCTTCCGACCGGGATCCACCGCCTCCCGGACTTTAAGCAACCGGTAGGATCTTCTGCCCGATAAACGCGGCTTGTTGTAAGCGTGAACTGACCAGGATCCCATGCACCACATCCATCTTGCTGAGGGTATGCGGCTTCGCTTTCCGGCGCGGAGCGCCGACTTCGACCAGGGGGTCGAGATCGGCATTGTTGCAGCGTTGATGAGCCAGGATCTGACGGAATTCACTCGCAAGATTTCGAACGACAACCTGGGCCAGGTACGGGCCCTCGTGGAGCAGTTCGGCTACCGCCTCGTCGAAGGCCAGGCGGACGGGGAGTTCGTGGAGATCAACTTCTACAGCCGCACGGCACGTCCGCGCCTGCGCGTCGTGCATTCGGGAGCCTGAACGGGCGGCCTCTAGGCCGAAAACCGCTTTTGCATGGCGCGGATGCGCTCGCGATAGGCCGTATAGAAACCGCTCATGGCGACGAGACAGGCTCCCGTGATCGTCCAGGAATCCGGCAACGACCCGAAGACCAGATAGCCGAGCGTGCCGGCCCAGATCAGCTGGACATAAGAAAACGGCGCGATCAGCGACGCATTGATGCTCCTATAAAGGTCAAGAGGTCGAAGGGACTGTCGTGGGAGCCCTGCTGGCTCGGCAGAGATAGCCGAAGATCTCCCGCGCGACAAAGCGCTTGAGGCAACGAATGATCTCCATTTTGCCCT
>NZ_VOSK01000118.1 GCF_009296175.1 Microvirga tunisiensis
ACCTCCATGACCGCGCCGGAGCCGAACTCCTGCTGGAGGGTCTGCAGAATCTGTTTCCGGCCATTGAGTTGATGTGGGCCGACACGGCTTATCGTGGGCTGAAGGACTGGCTCCAGAAGGCCCTGAGCTGGAGATTATCCATCCCGCAGCATTGGTGGAGCGGCGGAACCTGGATGCGGGCTGACGCGGAGCCGCCGACGCGACCGAGTGGCTTCCAGGTGCTCGCACGCAGGTGGGTTGTCGAGCGGACCATCGGTTGGCTCACCACCAACCGGCGGCTCGCCAAGGACTACGAACGCTTGGTCGAGACCGGCGAGATGTTGCTCTATCTCGCCATGAGCCGCATCCTGCTGCGTCGCCTCACGCGAAAGGAAAGATAATTGCTCACCAGCCTCTCAGATGAATGCTGTCGCCATCGTCATGGATCACGATTTCGCCACCGTCGATCACGCCCGGTTCGCGCACGACGGCAAAGCCGCCATCCTCGATGTGATCGCGTAGGAAGTCGGGCATGTCGGCGCCGCCACGAAGGGAGAAGTATCCCAGCCTGCCGCCAGCCCGCCGACGCAAACTGACTGCCATCGGATCATCGGCATTGAGGATGCTGGTGCCGTTGCGGTGCACCGCCTCCACGACAACGGACTTCACCCAAGCGAGGTCCTCGATGGTGTCGATTCCTTTCAACCCGAGATGATCAGGCTGGATATTCGTGATCAGGCCTACGTCGCATTCCGAGAAGCCGAGACCCTCCCGCAGGATACCGCCGCGGGCCGTTTCCAATACCGCCACGTCCACGGTCGGATCACGGAGTACCACGCGAGCGCTCCAAGGCCCCGAGGCATCCGCCTCCACGATCCTGTCGCCGTTCACATAGATGCCGGTTGTCGACGTCAGCCCGACATTAAGGCCTTGAGCGCGCAGGATATGTCCGACCATGCGTGAGGTGGTTGATTTGCCGTTGGTGCCCGTGATGGCAAGGATCGGGATGCGCGTCGGTGTGCCACGAGGAAAGAGCATATCCATCACGGGCCGGGCCACGTTGCGGGCGCGTCCTTCCGAAGGCTGCAGGTGCATGCGGAAGCCTGGTGCGGCATTGACCTCGATGATCCCGCCACCCGTCTCATGAACCGAGCGCGTGATGTCGGGCGCGATGAAGTCGATGCCCGCCACATCCAGGCCGATGGCGCGTGCGGCCCTGCGGGCGATCAGGGCATTGTCGGGGTGGATGTCGTCGGTGCGATCGACAGCTGTGCCACCGGTCGAGAGATTGGCCGTATCACACAGATAGACCACCTGCCCGATAGCCGGTACGCTATCCGTTTCAAGGCCCGCCTTTGCCAGGACGCCGAGCGTGTGATCGTCGATCTTAATCCGGGTCATGACATTCTCATGGCCTTCGCCGCGGCGCGGATCCTGGTTTACTTCGTCGACCAGGGCCGTGATGCTGCGCTCGCCGTCGCCTACGACATGGGCAGGGATACGCTCGGCCACTGCCACCACCTCCCCGTTCACCACGAGGATCCGGTGATCCTGGCCCTTGAAGCAGCTCTCGACGATGACGCGCCGGCTGTGCCTGCTTGCCTCCTCAAACGCGCGGGTGACTTCTTCTGCCGTCGATAGATCGATGCTGACGCCGCGCCCGTGATTGCCGTCGAGCGGCTTGACCACGACCGGGTAACCGATCCGCTCGGCGGCACGCACCGCATCTTCGGCACTGCGAACCACCTCGCCCCGCGGGACCGGCAGTCCCGCGTCGGCCAGGAGGCTCTTCGTGAGATCCTTGTCGCCGGCTGCATCCGTGGCGATCTGCGAGGTCAGGCTTGTGATGCTGGCCCGGATCCGCTTCTGATATCGTCCGGTGCCCAATTGCACGAGGCTTTGGTCGTCCAAGCGCAGGACCGGGATACCCCGCCGCTCAGCTTCTTGTACGAGGGACATGGTCGTCGGGCCAAGCGCCCTGCGCCGGAGGACATATCGGAGAGCCTTGAGGGCTGCATCAAGGTCGAAAGGACCTTCGAATGCAGGCTCGCTCTCATCCCTGTAGATGCGGTCAAGTCCCTTGATGCCCTGAAGTCCAGGCGGCAGCAGCGAATCCACGAGTTGGAGAGCCAAGCGCCCGGCTACAAGTCCCACATCCTCTTCACGATAGCAAACATCACATTGTAGACGCCGGCTTCTCCCTTCACGGAGCGGGTCTTTCCCCGGGTCACGCGGGCGCCGATCAAGGTCTGGAGCTCAAGGGCAATGTGCTCGGCAACATGGCCCAGCCACGTGCCCTCCTCAAGGCGGTGGACGAAACCTCCGCGCTCATGAAAACTGCAGCCATGCTCATGCAGTCCAGGCAGCAGAGACAGGAGGCGCTCGGTAAAGCCCGGCAGGCGATTGGACGGCCATTCCTCCAGCGTGCCGAGATCGAGCTTGATGCGGATCATCGGGGTGAGACTGTAGAGATGAGGTCCTCGGTAAACACCACGGTCGATCACATGCATCTGGCTCGTCGTCACCTCGCAAAAGGCTTGGGCATCAATGTTGTGCTTCTGATCCGACAGCTGACTCATGGCTTCTCCGGAACCGGCTTGTACGTGACGATCATCGCCCATTCTCGGGAACTCCTAACGGTAGAGGACAAGACGGCTCCGCTATCGCAGACTGCCTTTGTCCACGTCTCAATTGGCGATCAAATGATGAAAGAGCGTGCAGAATGCACTCTGGGGCTGTTTAATTCGTGAGCGCTGCCCTTTGTTCCAGCACGGAGACAGCGCCAACACAATATTAAAGCTACAATAACATATGTTATACTTGTTTCGTGTTGTGACGGGTTCGCCGGAACTTCCGGAAATCAAGCAAACTTCAAGTACAGACCTTCTCAGGACTTTCTTTTTCGCTCGGTTTTGATGTCTTGACCTGCACCTGGATGGATCAGACGATGCAGAGCGCAATTGAGCGTCTTCATCTTAGCTTCATCTGGGCAGTGGCATCTCGTCCGCGCAACCCTAAAATGGTCGGCATGCCCCTGCCGGGGTGTCATGCAATCGAGAACCGGCCTTTCAAGAGCCACCTCCAAGGAAGTGATCTGCACCGATGGTGACCAACCGCATTCCGACGACACCGTTTTCCGATCAGCGTCCCGGTACGTCCGGCCTGCGCAAGAAGGTCACCGTCTTCCAGCAGCCCCGGTATGTGGAGAACTTCATTCAATCGATCTTCGACATTGTCGAGAACAAGGATGGTTCGACCCTTGTGATCGGCGGCGACGGGCGCTTCTTCAACGAATCGGTTGTCCAGACCGCGATCAGGATGGCGGCAGCAAACGGCTTCGGCCGTGTCCTCGTCGGGCAGAAGGGGCTTCTGTCCACGCCGGCTGCCTCCTGCGTGATCCGCAAGCACAAGGCCATCGGCGGCCTCGTTCTTTCTGCCAGCCACAATCCGGGCGGTCCTGACGGCGATTTCGGCATCAAGTTCAACATGTCCCATGGCGGACCGGCCCCGGAATCCTTCACAGAGGCCGTCTTCCAGAAGGCGAGCGCGATAAGCGAATACAAGATCGTCGATGATGCGGACATCGACCTCAGCCGCATCGGATCGACCAAGGTTGGCCCCATGGCGGTCGAGGTGATCGATCCCGTTGCCGATTACGCGGAGCTGATGGAGCAGCTGATCGATTTCGAGAAGATCGCCGATCTGTTCCGTTCGGGTTTCCGCATGCGCTTCGATGCTCTGAGCGCTATCACGGGCCCCTATGCGAAAGCCATACTCGAAGGTCGTCTCGGCGCGCCGGCGGGCACGGTCGTCAATGGCGAGCCGAAGCCTGATTTCGGTGGCCATCATCCCGATCCGAACCCTGTCCATGCCCACGATCTCATGGAGCTGATGCTTGGGCCCGATGCACCCGATTTCGGCGCAGCCTCAGACGGTGACGGCGACCGCAACATGATTGTGGCCCCGGGACTGTTCGTGACGCCCAGCGACAGCCTCGCCATCCTCACGAGCCATGCCCATCTGGCCCCTGGCTATGCCAAGGGCCTTGCCGCCGTGGCCCGCTCCATGCCGACGAGCCGCGCCGCCGACCGAGTCGCGGCCAAACTCGGCATCAACTGCTTCGAGACGCCCACGGGCTGGAAGTTCTTCGCCAACCTTCTGGATGCGGGTCTCATCACCCTCTGCGGCGAGGAGAGCGCGGGCACGGGCTCGAACCACATCCGCGAGAAGGACGGTCTCTGGGCCGTGCTGCTGTGGCTCAACATCCTGGCCGTCACCAAGAAGCCGGCGGATCAGATCGTGCGCGAGCACTGGGCAACGTTCGGGCGCGATTACTACACGCGCCACGACTACGAGGAACTCGAAACAGCGCCGGCCAATGAGTTGATGGACGTCCTGCGGGCGAAGCTCCCTACCCTGCCCGGCCAGCGCGTCGGCGGGCTCACGGTCCAATCGTGCGACGACTTCGCCTATACGGACCCGGTCGACAAATCCGTGACGCCGAAGCAGGGCATCCGCATCCTCTTCGCGGAGGATGCCCGCGCCGTGTTCCGCCTGTCGGGAACCGGCACATCGGGTGCAACGCTGAGAGTCTATCTCGAACGCTTCGAGCCGAACCCCGACCAGCACAACCTGTCGACAGCCGAAGTTCTGGCTCCTCTCGTCCAGGCCGCGAATGATATTGCGGAAATCGCGACCCGCACGGGTCGCAACGAGCCCAGCGTCGTGACCTGAAGCAGCTCAGTAGGTTTCCCAGAGTCCCGGCGTCGCCAGTTCGAGAAGGTGACCGTCGGGATCCCGGAAGTAGAGACTGGTTCCGCCACGGGACCATGTGGTCCTGCTCTCGATAGGGATGCCCCGCTCCTGGAGCCACCCCTCCCATTCGGCCAGTTCGCTCGCTGAAACGGCAAAGCCGATATGCAGCGGTCCCTCCCCGTCATGGGGCGGGATCGTCCCGCCGGGCGTGGGCATCGGCTCATTCGAGCCGCCGCGCAGGAACAGGAGCAGGACGTTTTTCCCGCCGACGTCGAAAGCGCACATACGCTGGTTGCTGAAAAGCGGTCTCAGGCCGAGATCGTCCTGGTAGAAGGCACGCGCGCGCGACAGGTCGTCGACATAAAGCGCCGTCTCAAGAATGGCATTCAGCTTGGGCATCTCTGACCCCATGTGAGATCCGGTCTGCCTGTATTTTGTCCTCCGGCGCCTTTGCCATGTCCAGTTGTCCTTGAAATCCGGGCATTCCAAAGAGGCGAAAAAATGGGCAATGGTGCTGACCTTTTGATCTTGAAACAGATCAGCGCGTCCCTTAATTATTGCAGTGCAGCACGGCGATTGGCGTCGCAGTGTTGCTGCCCTTCTTGGGCGTTTCCTCCCTAAACTTCGGGCCGTTGGCAACAACGGCCTTTTTTCTTGTCTGGAGACAGGAGGATCCTGAGGCGACTTCAGGACCGGAACCTCGCGTAACTCCAACGGTTTTTCCCCTCAGCGGAGCCCGGGAGAGTACGATGTCCACCCGTTCAGACAATCCTCATCACGCCGACATTCCTCCGACGCATACGGTCAAGCCGGTGGATGCACCGCCTCTGACCGAGCGCTCGACCACGGCGCAGTTGAAAGGCGACATCGACAGCGGCCGGACAGGCGACAAGAATGCGGTGTTCGATCCCGGTCTCTCTCCGTTGGGTACCGATGATGAGGCCGGTGGCACTCCGCCGACACCGGAGCAGGTCGATCTGGCCCGTCATCAGGAGTCGTCCGTACGCTGGAAGGACGGCACAGAGAAAGACAGCTATGCCCACCGAAACTCGCACAAGGTTCTCTATGCCTATGTGGGCTTTATCGGTCTGGTGCTCGTCCTGTTCATCGGCGCCTTCTCGATATTCTGATCCGCATCAGAGCGGCGCCACGCTGTCCCGGATCACCAGCTCCGTCTCCAGCCGGATCCGCTTGGGGGACGACCGACCCTGCAGAAGTTCGATCAGGGCCGATGCCGCCGCCTGCCCCAATTCCCGCCGCGGCTGATGGATCGTGGTCAGCGGTGGCTCGGCCACGGCGGCAAACTCGATATCGTCGAACCCGGCCACGGAGATGTCCTCGGGTACTCTGAGCCCAGCGGAGAAGAGGGTGCGCATGAGACCGATGGCCATCTCATCGCTGGTGCAGAACACGGCTGTCGGACGGGTGGGTCGTGCCACCAGGTCCTGACCAGCCCGCACGCCCGCCTCGATGGTGTAATCCCCCGGAAGGACGAGGGCCGGGTCGAACGGCAGACCAGCTGTCTCCAATCCGTCCTTGAATCCCTGGAAGCGCTCGCGCTCGAGGATATTGCTGGCCGGACCACTCACATAGGCGATGCTGCGATGACCCAGGGAGGCCAAGTGCTGCGTCATGCCGTAGGCTGCGGCGCGGTTGTCGATCTCGATCTGCGGAATGTCGGCTCCGGGGATCGCTTCGCAGACCGCCACGAGCGGGATCTTGATCCGGGCCGGCTGCCCCTCCCCTTCACGGCTCTGCCCGAACAGGTGACCGTTGAGAAGAATGGCGCCGTCCACCCGGCCTGCCGCCGTGAAGGCCGCGAAATGCGCCTCCTTCTCGGGCGAACCGTCGAGATCGCTGATGATCATGCCGTAGCCGGCCTCGAAGAGGGTTTCCTCAATACCGCGCAAAATCTTGGAGAAGAAAGTGTTCGAGAGATCCGGCAGAACGACCAGCACCATATAGGTCTTCTGCGAGCGTAGGGTGCGCGCGGCGGGGTTGGGCACATAACCGGTCTTGGCGATGGCCTCCAGCACCCGCGCACGAGCCTCGGGCGAAACACGCTCCGGCGTCGCAAGGGCTCGGCTAACCGTCGCAGTCGAGACATCGGCAAGCTTCGCGACATCCTGAATCCGCGCTGCACGGATCGAAATGCCCCCCGACTCCGGCCTGTCCTTTTGCCCTACGTCGTCCATGCACCTCCCCCTACCATGGTTCTGTTTGACAGAAGCCGTCGTTTCGGTAAAGTTTTATGTAATCGATTACATAGGGCCGTTGTCGTGCCCTTCGCTAGCACTAGATCGTCAGATGTCCCGGCAGAGGACAAGGCGATAAGCCAGGAGGAAACGAATGCCAGCTCACGCGCCGTCCAGCTGATCCATCCGCACAGCCTTTGATGACCGTCTTCCCGAGCGGAAGCGAGCGATGCCGCTCATCCGGAGCCGTTTATGGAATCCGTCCTTCGTGCAGAGAACATCTCGAAATCCTTCGGACCGATTGAGGTCCTGAGCGGCATTTCGCTGGATCTGAAGCCCGGCGAAGTTCATGCCGTCATCGGCGAGAACGGGGCCGGCAAGTCGACCCTGATGCGAATTCTGTCGGGTCACATCGCGCCCACGAAGGGCAGCCTGCATCTGAACGGCCAGCCGATCAGCTTCTCAGGACCCGTGGATGCGGAGAGCCACGGCATCGTTCTCGTGCACCAGGAAATCCTTCTCGCCCCGGACCTGACGGTGGCGCAGAACCTCTTCCTCGGCCGGGAGATCAGGCGCTTCGGCTTGGTCGACGACAAGGCCATGCGCGAGCGGACGCGGGCGATCCTGCGTGAACTCGGCACGGGCATCGATCCCGACCGGGAGGTCAGCCGCCTCTCCATCGCCGACCGGCAGCTTGTCCAGATCGCGCGCGCTCTGCTGGTGCCGCACAAGGTGGTGGCCTTCGACGAGCCGACGGCGGTGCTCACCCCTATCGAGGCCGAGAGCCTGTTCGAGATCATCCGCAAGCTGCGCTCTCAGGGCGTGGCGGTGCTCTATATCTCGCACCGCCTGAACGAGGTGAAGGCGATTGCGGATCGCGTCACGGTGCTGCGAGACGGGCGCCACATCTCAACCCGCGATGTCGAAGGTCTGGAACCGCTGGAGATGGCACGCCTGATGGTTGGGCGCGACATGTCCAAGCTCTATCCGGAAAAGCCGGCCACCGCCTCCGACCAGTCTCTTTTGACGGTGCGCGACATGGCCGTGCCAGGGTATGTGGAGAATGCCTCGTTTACTCTGCACCGCGGCGAGATCCTCGGCTTCGGCGGCCTGATCGGAGCGGGTCGCACTGAGCTCTTCGAAGCTCTGGTGGGCCTTCGTCCGGGCCACGGCGCGATCAACCTCGATGGCAAACAGGTTCATTTCCGCGATGCCCGCGAAGCGATGGCGGCGGGGATCGTCTATCTCTCCGAGGACCGGAAAGGGAAAGGCCTGCTGCTGCAGCAGAACCTCCGGGTCAACCTGACCCTGGCGGCCCTCGAGAAGTTCAGCCGCGGACCCTTCATCGATGGAGGCGGCGAGGAGAAGGCGCTCGACAAGGCGATCAAGGATTTCGACATCCGCACCCGGCGCCGCGACCTCCTCGCCGGGCAGCTCTCCGGCGGCAACCAGCAGAAGCTGCTGCTCGCCAAGATGATGCTGGTGGAGCCGCGTATCGTCATCATCGACGAGCCGACGCGCGGCGTCGATATCGGCACCAAGGAACAGATCTACCGCTTCATCGCCTCGCTCGCAGCCGAGGGGCGCGCCGTCGTGGTCATCTCCTCCGAGATGCAGGAGCTGATCGGCCTGTGCCACCGAGCCGTCGTGATGCGCAACGGGCGCGTCGCGGGCGAAGTCGCGCAAGCGGATCTGTCGGAAGATTCCATCGTTTATCTCGCCACTGGCGTTCACGAAGAAAGGGCGGCGGAAATCGCCGCGGGCCACGCATGACCGAAACCGTGCTTCGCTCGAGCGCTGAGAAGCGCCGGTTCAACATTGATATGCGGGCTCTCTCGCCCTTCATCGCACTCATCGTGCTCATCATCGCGGGCGCACTGATCAACCCGGATTTCCTGACCGCGTCGAACTTGCTCAACGTGGTGACGCGCTCGGCTTTCATCGCCATCATCGCGGTGGGCGCGACCTTCGTGATAGCCGGCGGCGGGCTCGATCTCTCAGTCGGCTCAATGGCGGCGCTCACGGCCGGCGTCATGATCCTGACCCTGAACAATCTCGGCGGCGGGGACGTGGGCACCCTGGCGCTCGGCATGCTCGCCGCCATTGCCCTCAGTGCCGCTTGCGGCTTGGCGAACGGCCTCATCGTCACCTTCGGACGCATCGAGCCCTTCATCGTGACGCTCGGCACCATGGGCATCTATCGCTCCCTGGTGATCTGGCTTGCGGCAGGCGGCACCATCACGATGCGCAATTTCGAGCTGCGCGAGCTCTACCGCCCGGTCTATTTCGACAGCATTCTCGGTGTTCCGATTCCCATCATCGCGTTCATGCTGGTTGCCGCCATCGGCGCACTGATCCTCTACCGCACCTCATTCGGCCGCCATGTCGTCGCGCTGGGCTCCAACGAGGATGTGGCCCGCTATTCGGGCGTGCCGATCTGGCGCGTGCGCACGCTCACCTACATCATCCAAGGCATCTGCGTCGGCATCGCCGTGCTGGTCTATGTGCCGCGCCTCGGCTCCGCCACGCCGACGACCGGCCTTTTGTGGGAATTGCAGGCCATCACGGCCGTCGTTATCGGCGGCACGGCCCTCAAGGGCGGCATCGGCCGCGTCTGGGGCACGGTGGTCGGCGCCGTGATCCTCGAACTCGTCGCCAACATCATGGTGCTGTCGAACTTCGTCTCCGAGTTTCTCGTGGGAGCCGTTCAGGGCGCCATCATCATTATCGCCATGCTCGTGCAGCGGTCAGTTCACCGCGGGCGATGAAACCGGTGCGGGCCTGCCGGACAAGGGACAAAGGCCCCAAACCAACCCTCCAGGGAGGAACGAGATGAAAGCAACGGTACTGAAGTTCGCGATGGCGGCAGGCCTCATGGCCGGCGTTGCCACCGGCGTGATGGCCCAGCAGAAGAACGTGACGATCGGCGTCTCGATCCCGGCTGCGACCCATGGCTGGACGGGCGGCGTCGTCTACCACGCCCAGGAGACCGCAAAGCAGCTCGAAAAGGGCTATCCGGGCCTCAAGGTGATCGTGAAGACCTCTCCCGATGGCGCGGCGCAGGCGAATGCCCTCGATGACCTGACCTCGCAGAAGGTTGACGCGCTCGTGGTCCTGCCCTTCAACTCCGACGAGTTGACGAACCCGGTCCGCGAGATCAAGAAGCGCGGCACTCTCATCACCGTGGTCGATCGCGGCCTCAAGGATCCGTCGATCCAGGACATCTATGTCGCCGGCAACAATCCGGAATTCGGCCGCGTCGCCGGCAAGTACTTCGTCGACAACCTCAAGCAGGGCAATGTCGTCGTCTTCCGCGGCATTCCGACCGTGATCGACGAGGAGCGCGTGACGAACTTCGAGAAGGCCCTCGAAGGCTCCGGCGTGAAGGTGATCGACAAGCAATATGCCAACTGGAACCGGGACGATGCCTTCAAGGTGATGCAGGACTTCCTGTCCAAGCATCCGAAGATCGACGCGGTCTGGGCCTCGGACGACGACATGGCGCTCGGCATCATGGAAGCGATCCGTCAGGCCAAGCGCGAGGACATCAAGTTCGTCCTCGGCGGCGCCGGCATGAAGGACATGATCAAGAAAGTCATGGACGGCGACAAGATGATCCCGGCCGACGTGTCCTATCCGCCGTCGATGATCTCCACCGCCATGGGCGTCACCGCGGCACATTTCTACACCAACGCTCCCATGCGCGGCACTTACGTGCTCAACGCTCAGCTGATCACGAAGGACAACGCCAAGGAGCACTACTTCCCGAACTCGCCGTTCTAACCGGCGTGGCTCTCGCCCCTTCGTGCCGAAGGGGCGAGAGCCACGGCAAGCTGCTTGATCAGGAGCCTCTTCCCCTTGCCTCTTTTCGCCTTCACTCACGTCACTTCGGGAGTTCACCCATGAAGACCATGAAGGGCCCCGGCCTCTTCCTTGCGCAATTCGCCGGCGACGAGGCTCCATTCAACTCGCTCGACGCAATCTGCCGCTGGGCAGCCTCCCTCGGCTACAAGGGTGTTCAGATTCCCACCTGGGATCCGCGCCTGATCGATCTCAGCAAAGCCGCGGAATCGGACACATATTGCGACGAGATGGCCGGCATCGTGCGCTCGCACGGCATGGAAATCACGGAACTCTCCACGCACCTGCAGGGCCAGCTCGTCGCCGTTCATCCAGCCTATGACGAGGCCTTCGACGGGTTTGCGATACCTGAGGTCCGCAATAACCCGAAGGCGCGGCAGGAATGGGCGGTGAACCAGATGCTGATGGCGGCGAAAGCCTCGAAGCGTCTGGGCCTGAGTGCCAGCGTCACCTTCTCCGGCGCGCTGGCTTGGCCCTTCATGTATCCTTGGCCGCAGCGTCCCGCCGGTCTCGTCGAGACGGCCTTCGAGGAGTTGGGGCGCCGGTGGAAGCCGATCCTCGACGCCTACGAGGAAGCCGGCTGCGATGTCTGTTACGAAATCCATCCCGGCGAGGATATTCACGACGGCGCCACCTTCGAACGCTTCGTCGATGCGGTCGGCGAACATCGGCGCGCCTGCATCAACTACGATCCGAGCCATTTCCTGCTGCAGCAGCTCGACTATGTCGCCTTCATCGATCTCTATCACGAGCGCATCAAGGCATTCCACGCCAAGGACGCTGAGTTCAACCCGTCCGGGCGCATCGGCGTCTATGGCGGCTACGAGAGCTGGATCAACCGCGCCGGCCGCTTCCGCTCCCTCGGCGACGGACAGGTGGATTTCAACGCCATCTTCTCCAAGCTCGCGCAATACGACTACGATTCCTGGGCCGTGCTGGAATGGGAATGCGCGTTGAAGCATCCGGAAGACGGCGCGCGCGAAGGCGCAGAGTTCATCCAGGCGCATATCATCCGCGTCACGGAAAAGGCCTTCGACGATTTCGCCGCCGGCGGGACGGACGAGGCCGCCAACCGTCGGATGCTCGGCATCGACGCCGCATAAGTTTCAAGGGGGCAAACACATGACGATCGCTGGATCTCCGGATCAGAAGCTCAACCGCCGGCTGCGCCTCGGCATGGTCGGCGGAGGGCGCGGCGCGTTCATCGGCGCCGTTCACCGCATCGCCGCCCGCCTCGACGACCGCTGGGAATTGGTGGCGGGCGCCCTCTCGTCCGATCCGGAGCGGGCGAAGGCCTCCGGCCAGGACCTTCTTCTGAAGCCGGACCGTATCTATGGCGATTTCAATGAGATGGCGCGCCGCGAGCGGCGGCTGAAGGACGGCATCGACGCGGTCGCCATCGTGACGCCGAACCACGCCCATGCGGCGGCGGCCCGCGCCTTCCTGAAGGCCGGCATCCATGTGATCTGCGACAAGCCGCTGACGACCACGCGGCGCGAGGCGGATCAACTGGCAAAACTGGCGCGCGAATCCGGTCTGATCTTCGCGGTTACGCACAATTACACGGGCTACCCGCTCGTGCGGCAGGCCCGCGCCATGATGCAGGCGGGCGAGCTCGGGGCCGTTCGCGTGGTGCAGGTGGAATACGCGCAGGACTGGCTTGCCACCCGCATGGAGGAGACCGGCAGCAAGCAGGCGGAATGGCGCACCGATCCGGCCCGCTCGGGCCCTGCCGGCGCCGTCGGCGATATCGGCACTCACGCCTTCAACCTCGCCGAGTTCATCGCCGGCGACGAGGTCGCGTCGCTGTCGGCGGAGTTGCACACCTTCGTTGAAGGTCGCAGGCTCGACGACAACGCCCATATGATGCTGCGCTTCGCGTCGGGCGCCAAGGGCATGCTCTGGTGCAGCCAGGTGGCGGCCGGCCTCGAGAACGGCCTCCGCATTCGTGTCTACGGCGAGAAGGCGGGTCTCGAATGGCATCAGGAGAACCCGAACTATCTCACCTTCTCGCCGCTCGGCGAACCGCCGCGCACCATCCGCCGCAACGGCTATGGCGCCGATGAGGTCTCCCGCGCCGCCTCGCGCATTCCGGGCGGGCATCCGGAAGGCTATCTCGAAGGCTTCGCCCAGCTCTACACGGATGTGGCGGAGCAGATCGCGGCGCGGATCGAGAACCGCGAACCCAATCCCTTTTCGCTCCAGGTGCCCAACGTCGAGCACGGCGTGCGCGGCGTGCGCTTCATCGAGGCGGCGGTGCGCTCCTCGCAACGCAAGGCGGCCTGGGTCGATCTCTAGCCTGCGGCACAGGGCACCGGCCCCCCTGTGCATCTCTCTTGAAATCGCCTCTGCAATCATGACGTATAGGGTGACACGCTCATAGGCGGAATTGACGATTTCAGATGGCTTCCACGCACCACAATCACGGCCTCGAGGACCTAAACGACACTCAGAAGCGGGTTCACCGGATTCTGTGCTCCGCCCAGAACCCGCTCTCGGCCTATGAGGTCCTCGACAAGATGCGGGCCAAAGGCGCCGTGACGCCGCCGACAGTCTACCGGTCCCTGGAGAAGCTGATCGAGAAGGGCCTGGCGCACCGGCTCGAGAGCCTCAACGCCTATGTGGCCTGCAAGCACCCGCACCACGAACACGACATGGCGGCCTTCGCCATCTGTGAGAGCTGCGGCCTGGTCAAGGAATTCACCGACCCGCATATCAGCGAGCGCCTCTCCCATTGGGGCGATGACCATGCCTTCTGCACCAAGAAGGTGACAGTGGAGATCCGCGGTCTGTGCGAGACCTGCGCAAAGTGAGCTTGAGCGTCGGAACATCAGGCAAATAGATACGTTAATACGTATCAGTGAAGGGGCAAACTCCGCCCTTTGTGTGTCTAAACGCCAGATACCTTTGCGGAATATGCACAGCTGCAAGCGCCTCCAGTAACGATAGCACATTGTCAGATTCGCATTTTACCTATATGAATATATAGGTTCCGTAATAACAGGAGTGTGGCTCATGAGCACCAAGGCCCTCAGGAAAGAAGAAGAGGACAACCTCCTCCGTCGTGCAGACGATCTGTGCCGCCAGAACAATCTCAGACTCACGCCGATTCGCGAACGCGTCTATCGCGAACTGGTCCAGAGCGGCGGCCCGGTCGGAGCTTACGATCTGGTCGACCGTCTCAGCAGCGAGAAGAAGCGTCTGGCTCCGGTCACGATCTATCGCGCTCTCGACTTCCTGCGCGATGCCGGTCTCGTCCATCGTCTGGCGACCCAGAACTCCTACGTCATCTCCCACGGCCAGCCGGACGTGAACGCGATGAAGATCATGTTCGTCGATTCCAAGACGGGCGAGACCATCGAGGTTCACTCGACCGAGGTTGCAGAGGCTGTGAAGAAGGCGGCCGAGCAGGCCGGCTTCAAGTCGGTCTCTCCGTTCATGGAAGTCGAGGGCGAGATCGCCCAGTGAATTTGAAAACAAAAGGCAGAGTCGATTTCTGACCCTGCCTATCGCGACTTGAACTTAAAAGGCCGGGCATTGCCCGGCCTTTTCTTTACTCCGCCGCGAGGGCCTGGCGATGGGGATGCTTCTCTTCCACCCGCTCGGCCCGCACCGTCTCCTTCGAGATGAAGGTGTAGAACATCGGCACCACGAAGAGCGTGAAGATCGTGCCGATCGACATGCCCGACGCGATCACGAGACCCATGGAGAAGCGAGCCGCTGCACCTGCACCGGTCGCATAGAGCAGCGGCGCGACGCCGAGCACCATGGCGGCCGTGGTCATGAGGATCGGGCGAAGGCGCACCCGGGCCGCCTCCTCGATGGCCTCACGCTTGCTGACGCCATGCTTTTCCTTCTGCTCGTTGGCGAACTCCACCATCAGAATGCCGTGCTTGGTGATCAGTCCCACGAGGGTGATCAGCCCGACCTGCGTGTAGATGTTCAGCGTCGCCAAGCCGAGATTCAGGAAGATCATGGCACCGAACATGGAGAGCGGCACCGACATCATGATGATGAACGGATCGCGGAAGCTCTCGAACTGTGCCGCCAGCACCAGATAGATCACGATGACCGCAAGACCGAAGGCGAGGAAGATCGAGCTTCCCTCCTGGATCTCCAGGCGGGACTGGCCGGCATAATCCTCGTAGAAGCCCTGCGGCATGACCTCCTGCCCGATGGAGCGCAGAGTCGCCAAGCCTTCCGACGTGGTCACGCCGGGGAGCGGCAGCGCCGACAATGTCGTCGAATTGAGCTGGTTGAACTGCTCGATGACGGCCGGCGCCGCATCCGTCTTGATGCTCACCAAAGCGGAAAGCGGAACCATGGATCCGTCGGAGGCACGGACATAGTACTCGGCCAGACGTTCCGGATTCAGACGATCCTCCTGCCGGACCTGACTGACGACGTCATAGCTCCGGTTGTCGCGGTCGAACTTCGAGATCGGCGCGCCGCCGACGAGAGCGCCGAGCGTGTTACCGATTTCCGAGACCGGCACGCCGAGGGCGGCGGCGCGGTCGCGATCCACCGTGATGCGAGCCCGGGGCGTCTCATAGGAGATCGAGTTCTGAACCACGATGAACTTGCCGGACTTCATCGCACGCTGCCGGATCTGTTCACCGATCTCATAAGCCTGAGACGAGTCACCGATGGTGCGCAGCACATATTGGATCGGCAGGCCATCGCCGCCACCGGGCAGGGAGGGAGGCGCGAAAACGAAGGCCTGCACGCCGGCATTCTCGTTCAGGAGGTTCTGGATCTCCTGCTTCGTCACAGGACCCTTCTTCTCTCGCTCGCTCCATTCCTTCAACTTGAAGCCGACGAAGCCACCGCCGCCGCCGTCGATGCCGACGATCAGGAAGCTGTCGTCGATCTCGGGGATCTTTTCGGCTGCGCCCGTGAACTGTTTGGAAAAGGCCTGCGTGTAGTCGGCGGTCGCATATTTCGGCGCATTGACCAGGCCGAGATAGGCACCCTGATCTTCTTCGGGCGCAAGCTCGGAAGAAGTCTTGGTGAACAGGAAGGCCGTGGTGCCGAGCAGGACCGCGACGATGACCAGAGTCACGCCGCGATAATCCAGCGAACCCTTCAGGCGCCTTGCATACCAGTTCTCAAGCCGCGTGAAGGTGCGGTCCACGAAGGCAGCGAACCGTCCTTGAGCCCCATGGGACTTCAGCAGCTTCGAGGACATCATCGGCGAAAGCGTCACGGCGACGATGCCGGAGATGATCACTGCCCCTGCAAGCGTGAAGGCGAATTCGCGAAACAGCGAACCGGTCAATCCTTGCGTAAAGCCGATCGGCGCATACACGGCTGCCAGGGTGATCGTCATGGAGACGATGGGAACGAAGATCTCCTTCATGCCCACGACAGCAGCCTCGACGGGCTTCAGCCCCTCCTCGATATGGCGGTGGATGTTCTCCAGCACCACGATGGCGTCGTCGACCACGAGGCCGATGGCGAGCACCATCGCCAGCAGGGTCAGAAGGTTGATCGAATAGCCGAGCGCATAGAGGAAGAAGCAGACGCCGACGAGTGAGAGCGGAATCGTCACGATGGGGATCAGCACCGAGCGGAATGACCCGAGGAACAACAGGATCACCACGACGACGATGAGCGCCGCCTCCCCGATGGTCTTGAACACCTCCTCAATGGAGGCCGAGATGAAGTTCGACGCATCGTAGACGATCTCGACATTCATGCCCTTGGGCAGGGTCGGACGGATCGAATCGATGGCCTTCGTCACGGCCTCGGCAACGGTCAGCGGATTGGCGGACGGGGTCGGCGTGATGCCGATGAAGGTGCCCTGGCTGCCGTTGAAGCTGACGATGGTGTCTGTGCTCTCGGGCCCGAGTTCGACATCGGCCACATCGCGCAAGCGCACGACCTGGTCGCCATTGGACCGGATCGGCAGCATGCTGAAAGTCTCAGGCGTCTGCAGCGTAGTCTGCATGTCGAGCCTGTAGGCCACGTATTCGCTCTGCGTCTTGCCGGGAGCCGCGAGGAAGTTGTTGGCATTGATCGCCTGGACGACGTCGCCAGCCGTCACGCCGCGCGCGGCCAGACGGACGGGATCGATCCACACGCGCATGGAGAAGTCGCGCCCGCCGAGGATCTCGGCGTTGCCGACACCCTCAAGCGTTGCAAAGCGCGGCTGCACGACACGGGTCAGGAATTCGGAGACCTGCTCCGGATTCATCTCCGTGCTGCCGAAGGTGATGTACATGAGAGCGAAGCTCTGGCCCGTACCCTTCATGATGACCGGATCTTCGGCGTCCGACGGAAGCTGCGCGCGAACCTGCTGCACCTTCGCCGTGACTTCGGTGAGCGCCGCGTTCGGATCCGTGTTCAGGCGCATGCGCACGGACACCGTGCTGATGCCCAACCGGCTCTGCGTCGTCACGTAATCCACGCCCTCTGCGCTCGACACGGACTTGGCGATAGGCGTGCTGATGAAGCCCTGGATCAGATCGGCGCTCGCACCCGTATAGGTGGTCGTGATCGTGATCGTGGTTTCCTCGACCTCGGGATACTGACGCACCTGAAGGTTCATCAGTCCCTGCGCGCCGAGCAACAGGATCAGGAGGCTCACCACCATCGACAGGACGGGGCGGCGGATGAAAAGTTCAGTGAAACTCATGGCTTATGCCTATTGTCCGCTCGCGAGCTTCGATGCGTCGAGCTTCGTCACATCGATGCTGTTGTCGATTTTGACGGTTGCACCGGACTGCAGCTTGTTCTGCCCGGAGGCGACCACCTGCTGACCCGGGTTGACGCCGGAGACGATCTCGAGAGCACCGCCACGACGGCGGCCGGTTTTGACGAAGACCTGCTTGACGACCTGGACCTGCTGGCCCTGCTTCTCTTCCTGGTCGATCGTGTAGACGTAATCGCCGTAGAGGCTGGCGATAACGGCCGTCTGCGGGACGGTCATGACATTGGGCTGCTCCGGCAGGATCACCTCCACGTGGAGGAACTGACCCGGGAGAATGGCCCCGTTCTTGTTGTCCTCGACGAGAGCCTGGACCGAGACGAGCCGGGTCTTGGGATCGACGCGCGGGTCCTTGCCGGTGACGTGGCCCTTGAACGGCAGGTTGCCCTCGGTCGTGCCGATATGAACCTCCTGGCCGAGATTGATCTCGCCGGCCCGCTGCTCGGGAACCGTGAAATCGACCTTCATCGACGAGAGGTCCTGGAAGCTCGCAATGACGGTTCCGGGCTGCAGGTACTGACCGACATCGATCCGCGGAATGCCGATCACACCCGAGAAGGGAGCTTTCAGGGCTTTCTGCTCGATGGTCGCCTGCAGACGGGCGAGGCGGGAGCGTGCGGCGGCGAGCAAGGCGCTGGCTTGATCGAGATTGGCCTCCGTCCCATAGCCGCGCGTCGACAAGGTCTTGGCGCGCTCGAAGCTGCTCTCGGCCGTCTTCACGTTCGCCTGGACGTCCTGAATGTCGGCTCGCTCGACCGTGTCGTCCAGCTGAACCAGAACCTCGCCTTGGCGAACGTTCTGGTTGGCCTTGAATTTGATCTCGCTGACGATGCCGGCGATCTCGAAGGCCAACTCGACGCCGTTGGCGGCCTTGGCCGTACCGATGGCACTAATGCTCGGCGTCCACGTCTTCGCCTCGATCTTGGCGGCAGAAACCGCCTGGGCCGGCTGCTGCATGGTGGCGAAGAATTGGGTGATCATCCTGTCGCGGAAGAAGTTGAACCAGACCAACCCAGCGCAAAGTCCGATTGCAAGAATGAAGACAAGAGCAACTACAATGCGCCGTTTCATAGGCTTTTTCCGAGAGTTAGGGCTCACCTCGTGAGCCCTGTACGACTATGGTGGGTGCGGCAATAGCGTAACTTTACCTTGACGCCAAGGCCGTGAGAGAGAATTTATATACCGTCTGGACGGTTTAGTTGCAAGAGTGGTGGATGTTGTTTCCCTGTACCAGAGGCCGTAAGAGTTCCCGCGAAAAGATCCTTGACGCGGCGGCAGAACTCGTTGCCGAAATCGGCGCCGGACGGCTCACATTGGATGCCGTCGCGGAGAAGGCTGGCCTCAGCAAGGGCGGGCTTCTGTACAACTTTCCCACGAAAGAAGCCCTGCTGCAGGGTATGATCCAGCGCATGATCGACCAGGTCACCTTCGAGAAGGATGCCCTGCGGGAAAAGGCCGAACCCGGGCCGAACCTGGAAGCCCGCGTGGTGACGAAAACCCTGCTCAATATCTGCTGCGGCGGCAAGATGCAGGAGTTCGCCACCGGGATGATGGCGGCGACGGCCGAGAACCCAGGCCTCCTCGATCCGGTCCGTCAGGTGATCAGCACCACCCTGGAGCAGTTGAAGGCCAACTCGGACGATCTCGATGCCGCCCTGCTGGGCTGGCTTGCGACCGAGGGCCTCAGCAATCTCGAGATGCATAATCTCAGCCCGTTCTCGAACGCGGATCGGGAGCGGATCGTGAGGGCCATCGACCGGGTCGTGGTCAAGGGCATCGCCGAGTAGCGGATTTTCCGGCCTCAGCGCATCGTGCGAAACAGACGATCCGCGTCGGCGACTGACCCGAAAAGAGGGCTCGCTTTCGGGTCCGACGCTCTAGTTGTCTGGATGCGAGACCTCCTTGGCATGAGCGATGACCTGGAGGGCTGGCGGCAACGCGTCTGCATCGGGTGGCTTGTAGCGGCGGTTGGCGAGCTTCGGCTCGGCAGCCAGGCGGCTTCGCACAACCTCATCCGGGGATCGCCCCTTGAGCACGCGTTGACGTCTTCTGTTATAGGCCTGATTGAAGCCCTTGAGCAGCGTCTCGAGATCCCGATGGCTGTAGATGGTGATGCCCAGCACCTCGCGCTGCACCCGCCCGTTGAAGCGCTCCACGAGACCATTGGTCTGCGGCGTGTAGGGCTTGGTCTTGCGGTGCTCCAGCTTCAGCTGGCGGC
>NZ_VOSK01000119.1 GCF_009296175.1 Microvirga tunisiensis
TCAACTTCATCGTCCGTCATACTCAGCCCTCCTGGGACAGAGTAAGGGCTATTGTCCTGTGCCACAATGTAAGGTGATGAAGCAGAACCTATTTCCCCCGCTGTGTCGCTCTTATGATGAAGAACTAAGTGCGCCTTAATCATTTCTCTTCCGAGAGGATCCTCTCCTAACACCACACGCGAGGCATTCCCAATCGAGATCCATCCGGTGCAAGCCCTCAGATGAGGCACCAGGTAGGCTTGGCCTCGCTCGATCTTTTCCACGCGGCACGGATAGGCTCTGCGCTCTCCTGGAGGGCGGTAGACCACGGTGGCGCCAGCTTGGATGGTGTTGTCAGGATTGATTGCCTCTCGGACAGGCATGGGCAGCAGTTCAGTGTCCGTGCTAGCGCTGGAGGCGGCACCTGCATCCGGCATCCGGCAGCGGTCGAGAGCTGCAATGGCCAGGCGGGCCCTGTCGCGATGCCGGTCGGATACAACCCTGAGAAGAGAACCATGTTGGCGGCCAGGGTACCAGGACAGGCCGCCGGCTTTTGCAAGCTCTTCGGCAACAACCTCAATCTCGTTCTCAGTCACATCAGGTTCCTTCAGTACTGAGCTAAGGAAGTTCGGGCGCTCGCCGTTAGCAAAGGCCACTCGGGACGAAGCAACTGAGAATAAGAAGCCTGACGTCGGGAGGGTTCCCTCTCGATCCCAACTTTGATGTGCTCAGGTTTGCAGAGTCATTGCATGGCTAAATTAGGAAAGTTGTACCGGTTTCCTAATGATGAGAACTTTGATCCGGCACAGCACTGTCCAGCGCGAGGCTATGAAGCAGATGACCCGAGCCATCAATGATGTCGAGCCTCCACCCCTGCAAGTCACTCCAGATGGAGGCATCCTCTTGTCTGAGCTCCGCAATGGCCTCAAAGGCATGGATGAGAGCGGTGCGAACGTCAGACGCTTCGATGCCATCCTCATCGCGGATCACTTCATCACCATCAGTAAGGTTGAAGTAGTAGCGGGATGGCATGAGAAGCTTCCGTGCTTCCCCTACAAAGATCGAATGGCATCGAAGTGTTCAAATTATTTGAGCAAATCGCCACTTCGTGAGGGCGTTTGTGAATCAGCATCGAATGCTGGCTCTGACGCAGTTTTGGTGCACCAGTCGTCGTGACCTGTCATTCCGCTCCAATCAATCTGGCTTGCAGGAGGTCGAGATGGCCTCTGCCGTACATCTGACGCTTCACGAGCTTGAGTTTCGTGATCTGGCCTTCTGTCTGGCCATTCGACCATGGTAGCGTGATCGCCGCACGCACGGCCGCCTCATCCTTGGCGATGCCATTGGCAAATGAGGCCACAAGGCTTTGGCGTGCTCGGGCGATCCATGAGGTCAGGTCAGCCTCGCGACCACGCCGGATCAGGGTTTGGAACGCGGCAATCGCATCGCGGGCCTTGACGAGAGTTGGCACACCGCTTTCGATGGCTGCCATGGTCACCGCGTCTGTCTTAGAGAGTGTGTCGCGTTCGGTACTCATCAGCCGGGCAATGGTCCTGGCGGACGGAACGCGTTGAAACTGCTCGTCTGCCATCCGTTCAGCCCGACGGCGGCGGGTCGTCCATTCCCCCACAACGCGCAGCGAACCGCGAAAGCCGCTGGCCCGTAGACGCCGCCAGAGTTCGGCACCATTGCGGCACCCGCCGGTCCAGAGGGCCTCGAGCAGCGGCCAGTATGCCTCGAGGCTGCTCTCACGCTGGCGGAAGACATCGCTTCGGCAACCCCGCAGGATCTGTCGTACCGTGCCGCGGCTCAGCCCTGTTTGTCGAACGATCTGCTTGATCGAGACGCCTTGCGCGCCGAGAGTCATGACTATGGCGTTAGTCTCCTCCCGGCGCAAATAGCCCTCGTATTGGAGGCGTTCGGCACAGGTGAGAAGGTTCAGGTTGATTCTTGCCGATCCGATGACTTGGCGGATCTGACGCATCGACTTGCGCACGGCCTCCAGAAAGGCACGGCTGGCGTTTTCCATCAGATGCGAGCGATCTGCGACCTGCACCGCATCCGGCAGCGCCTTGGCCGCGGCCTCGCCATAGCCACCGCCTCTGTCGCGGGCGACGACAGTAATCTCCGGGTGGTCGGCCAGCCATGCCTGTGCGCTGGCTTGCTCCCGGTCCGGGAGGAGTGATGCGATCCGCCGCCGTTCGAGATCGCAGACAATGGTGCCGTAGTGATGATTGCGACGCCAGGCCCAATCATCGATCCCGATGACGCTCAGCGGCTCGGAAGGAAGGTGGACATGCCGGCGCACAATGCGCAGGAGCGTATCCTTGCTCACAGGCAGCATCAGCCGCCAGGCCAGGCGCGTTGCAGGTCGCCCGCCCAGAGCCAAGCCGAGGTGGTGGGCAATGCCCTCGAGCCGCGCGGTACGCCGGGCATGGCGGGTGAGCACATCCGAGGCAAAGCGCTCGGTGAAGATCTGCCGTCCGCACCGCACAGCATCGCAGCGGAAGCGCCGCGCTCGGATCAGGAACTGGACGGGTCGCCCTGCTAGCGGCAGATCCGCCACGCGCCGGAGATAATGGCTATGCACCCGTGAGGAGAGTGTGCCGCATGAAGGGCATGTGGCAGATCCGTGAGCGGAATGGACCGTGATGTTCACTTGCTGTGGATCAGCATGGACCTGATCCACGATCAGGCCGGGTGGGATCAGAGCTGAGGGACGCAGGCTTCGGCACATGATGCGGCCTCCTTCCGGAAGACAGCATCAGTTCAGACCGGAACTGCACCAAAAGTGCGTCAGAGCCGAATGCTGACCCTTGAGCCGACTGCCATGAAGTGCATGATTTTGCTGGCGAACGGGCGCGGATTTTCAATCCGCCTGTGGCGGGAGAAACAGGGCGCCCTATGATCGACCGTGGAGGGGAGCGGCCGATGGGAATGTGGTGGTCCCAACCCCGATGGCGAACATGGTCCACGGGCTGCTGCGCACTTGAGAGTGGTGACGCCCAGGCGATCCCGGTTAGGAATGTGATGATCTCGCGCAGCCCCGCCCTCCGTTGATGTCTCGAGGAGGAGCCTGCCATGACGCGCAAGTCGCCGTCCCGCCTGCAGCGGGATCTCGCCCCGGTCCACCCCCATGCGGCCGCCGTTGATATCGGCGCCCGGATGCATGTGGCGGCCGTCTCGCCCCGCTGCGATTCCGAACCGGTGCGCACCTTCGGCACCTTCACGGGCGACCTGCAGCGCCTCGCCGACTGGTTTGAGCAGTGCAGGGTCGCCACGGTGGCCCTGGAGTCGACCGGGGTCTACTGGATCCCGCTCTACGAGATCCTCACCCAGCGCGGCTTTGCCGTGGGGGTGGTCAATGCCCGCGAGGTCAAGCAGGTGCCGGGCCGCAAGACGGACGTGTGCGACGCCCAGTGGCTGCAGCGTCTGCATGAGTACGGGCTTCTGCGGGCCAGCTTCCACCCGCAAGGCGAGATCGCCACGCTGCGCTCTTATCTGCGCCAGCGCGAGCGCCTCCTGGAAGCCGCCGCCGCCCACATCCAGCACATGCAGAAGGCGCTGATCCAGATGAACCTGCAGCTCCAGCACGGGGTGGCTGACATCACTGGCCAGACAGGGCTGCGCATCATCCGGGCCCTTGTCGCCGGCGAGCGCGATCCGGACCGCCTGGCCGCCTTGCGCGACGGGCGCTGCAAGACCCCGCTTGTGACTCTGCGCGCCGCGCTGGTCGGCAACGATCGGGAGGAGCACGTCTTCGCCCTGGCCCAGGCGCTGGAGCTGGATGAGATCTACCAGACCAAGGTGGCCGCCTGCGACGAGCGCATTGCGGCCGTACTGGAGCGCCTGCAAGCCCAGAACCCGCCTCCGGCGGCGGCGCTGCCGCTGCCCCGTCGCGCGCAGCCGCAGGCCAATGAGCCGGCCGTGCCGGTGCGCGCGGCCCTGCATGCGATCCTCGGGGTCGACCTGACCCAGATCGATGGGATTGGACCCTCCTTGGCGCTCAAGCTGGCCAGCGAGTGCGGCACGGATCTCGCGGCTTGGCCGAGCGCCCAGCACTTCACCTCCTGGCTCGGCCTCGCACCGCACAACAAGATCTCCGGGGGCAAGGTGCTGTCGAGCCGCACGCGCCGCTCCGGCAGCCGGGTCGCGGCGCTGTTGCGGCTGGCCGCGGGCGCGGTCGGGCGCACCCAGACGGCGCTGGGGGCCTTCTACCGGCGGCTCGCCGCGCGGGTGGGCAAGGCCAAGGCGATCACCGCGACGGCGCGCAAGATCGCGGTGCTGGTCTACAACACGCTGAGCCACGGCATGACCTATGCCGATCCCGGGGCGTCCTACTACGAGGAACGCTACCGGCAGCGGGTGCTGAGCAATCTCCGCCGCCGCGCCAAGTCACTCGGCTATGTCCTGGAGAAGGCAGAGCCCGCCTCAACCGCAGTAGTTGTTTCTTAGGAATTCATAGCGTCAGCGGGGTCATGATCGGTGCCGATCGTGACCCGCTGAGATTCCATTTTGAGTCGCTCAACCTGGGCGTTGCGCTTCCCTCGCCAGGGGTCAACCTTCGGTGCCGTTCCACACTTGATGCTGGCGGACGCTCGAAAGTGCCTTGAGCAATGCAAGAAGCCGTTATTCGGATGCCTGACGAGCGGTCGCCCATCCAGCACCACCTGGTGCTGCACTGGATCGATCCGGAGGATGGCATTGCGCGATTCTACTCGCTCTGATCGAGCGCGACCAAGATCAGGTGGTCTGCGATGGGCTTGTGTAACACGACTAATACTAGATAGGTGTTACACCCAGGGGCAGGGATACGGCAGGCGATAGAATACGTTCGGGTTGCAACCGGTCGGCAGGGGCGCGCAGCGGGCGGAGCAGGGTGGTGAATACGAATGTAGTCTTTGTTTGCTCTATTCTTGTGACTTCATCAGCATTCGCTCAGCCGACGGAGCAGACCGTTGCGATTGGTCCTTGGGAAATCGCGACAACCTACAAGGCTGGAAAGTTCGATCGCTGCTCAATGTCGAGAACGGCGGGCGATCTCGCGGTGAGCTTTGTGCGTGCCGAAAGCGGCTTGCTGCTGCTGCTCGACTCGTCCAAGTGGAAGCTTGAGCGTGGCAGTGCCTATCCGGTTCGCTTGGTGGCGGCCGGTCAATCCGTGGAAGCCAAAGCGCTGGCGGAAACGAAGGGCGTCACAATCGCCCTCGCGGAGAGTTCGTTTAATGCCAAGCTCCGGACCGCGAATGCCCTGGAGGTGCAGGGAGAGGGCGCGGCACTTCGCGTGCCGTTGGACAAGAGCGCGCTAGCGTTTGAGCGACTTGAGATGTGCTTCGACAAAAATTCGCGGGAGGGGCCGGAGACTAATCCGTTCGTCGCTCCAAGTCGGAGGCCCTAAGCGGGCAGCCCGAGAGACCCAGGCTCTGATCGACCTGAGAGGCTCGCGCGTGCTCTGAGAGAAATTGGTGCCGATCTGAACGAGGGGCAAAACCGACCGCGCAATTTCGCATAACCCGCAGTATGGAACAGCGAACGTCGCGACTGCCGAGGCGCTGGAGGCCGTACCATCGACTCCTCCAGCAGACCACGCCATTGACGGCAGGCCTGGACATGGGGAATGTCGGCGTGGAGGAAATGAAGCATGGCGATCATCAAACACTCATCGAAATTCGATGATACTCCTGGTCCCTACAAGGCCTACACTGAAGACGGAATGATCCTGTTCAGGATCGTCAGGGCGGATGGCGAGCGCAGCTACACGGTCATGACGGCGACCGCAGGCAAGGACGCCGGTACGCTGTCGCCGTATCCCGACAAGGAACGCCTGATGGCCGCAGCCATGAAGGCGTTCGCGAACCAATGCGCATCGCCGCGCGGTAAGTTCGACAGGAACGGCATTCCGTACGTACAGCTCTACGATTTGAACGATCCGACGGAGATCCAGTCTAGCATTGAGACGACGGCGACCGCTCTGGGACTTTCCGCAGCCAAGATCGAATGGATCGATGTCGCGGCTCAGAATGAGGCGAAGGATCTCTGGCGGGAATTCTCGGTGGGTGACGAGTTTTCCGACGAACCAGCGTATCTGAGCGATGGCCTGTGGGTGAACAGTGACGGCTCGTTTTCGACGCGCTGACCAACTTTAAGCGAAAAAGGTCCTCGGTTCGTCATGTGATAAGGCAGCCTCGCGCGCAAGGCTCCAGCTCCCGCTTCGCGTTCCATAACGTTGATTGCGTGCGGAAATTTGGAATTTGGAACGATGAGTGGGCTAACCAGCGCTCGCACAAAGCCAAGCGGCGGCGCGGGTATGGTGATCTATGAGGCTAGCTCTTCCATGACCAGGCCAGCAAGGCCAGAAAGCCCACAACGAACAGCACCCAAGCCCACGAAGGCAGGATGCCGATCACCTCAGCCATTCCGTGCCAGAACGCAGAAAACTCGGCCATGGGTGCCCCGCTGCTTGCAGGACTTTAGCCAGAGGTCGAGGCGAAAGGGAAGATTGCAGCCTCGCGCGCGCGGCCTTCTCGTACCATAACGCCAATTTCGCGCAGAAAATCGGGGAAGTGGCATAAGCCAAAGGATCGCTTTGGAGCGACCGCCTGAATGGCTAATCTGAGGTCTGCGGCCTCTCATGGCTTGGTCTGCGAGACTGCCCTGATCGCGAGGCCCCGACGCCGGCCGATTGGAGTTTCTCCAACCTCTATCGCGCCGGTGTCGCCCTTTCGCTGTAAGACCGAGCTCGACATGAGCCGCAGCAAAAGCGCCCCACGCCGGCGCGGGCAGGCCAAGAGCCTGTTCAAGGTCGGCTGAGCGCCAAGCAGCCTCTCCTCAGGAGTGACATCTCTAACGAGCACAATCAGTGACTTGTCTAATGAGCGCTGACATCTCACCCTAAGCCATTGATGGACATAGCGCGAAACGGACTCCAGGCTCGGAAAGTCTCAAATTGGCACTCCCCGGACCAAAGAGTTTGGTCGGCTTCGGCGCGGAAGAGCTGACGTTCGCCGTGTGGTCGGAAGGTGAAAGTTTGACTCGCAACGGACCTTCATGGTGATCCGCTTCGCGGAACCTATCCCTTTGAACGTGGCCTCCCGGCGGAGCGTCGCCACCAGATCGTCTCAGTGGTATCTTGAGCAATCGCTGGTGTGATGTCGGTCAGCCTGACGGGGCAAGTCGCGTCGATTGCCTACGGCTCCTACCGGCGGATCTCCTGAAGGAAGAGACAGCCATGGCGACAGCATGGGTTGAGCGGCGGCTGGCCGCGATCTTAGCAACGGATGTCGTCGGCTACTCCCGTCTCGTCGAGAAGGATGAGGCCGGTACGCTATCGACCCTGAAGGCTCTTCGCCGCGAGGTGATCGATCCATTGTTGACCGAGCATCATGGTCGCATCGTCAAGCTGATGGGCGACGGAGCATTGGCCGAGTTCGGCTCGGTCGTTGATGCCGTAGCGTGCGCTGTCGCCGTGCAGACGGTCATCGCCGAGCACCAAGCTGATGTTCCGCCCGAGCGGCGGATCGTCTTCCGAATCGGCATCCATCTCGGCGACGTCGTGGTCGAAGGCGAGGACCTGCTCGGCGACGGCGTCAACATTGCGGCGCGCCTGGAACAGATCTGTCCTCCCGGAGCCGTGATGATCTCCGGCACGGCCTATGATCAGCTTCAGGGAAAGATCGACCTCCCGATCGAGTTTGCCGGTGAGCAACACCTCAAGAACGTCGATCGACCGATCCGAACCTATCAGGTGTCGATGGTCGCCAATGGGCTGGTGGCGCCTACAACTCCAGCAGGTGAATTGAGCCTTCCCGCCAAGCCGTCGATTGCCGTGCTGCCGTTCCAGAACCTCAGTGGCGATCCGGAGCAGGAGTACTTCGCCGACGGGGTCGTGGAGGTCATCATTACGGGACTGTCGCGGATCAAATGGTTGTTCGTGATCGCCCGCAACTCGAGCTTTACCTACAAGGGCAAGATCGTGGACGTCCGTCAGGTCAGGCGCGAGCTTGGCGTGCGCTATGTCCTCGAGGGTGGCGTGCGCAAGGCAGGGGGGCGGGTGCGCATCACCGCCCAACTGGTCGAGGCGGGCACAGGCGCGCATCTGTGGGCCGACCGCATCGACGGGGCGCTCGAGGACATCTTCGAGCTTCAGGACCAGATCACTGACAAGGTCGTCGCGATCGTCGAACCCAGCCTCCAACGCTCAGAGATTGAGCGCTCGCGGCGAAAGCGGCCTGACAGTCTGGATGCCTATGACCTGTTCCTGCGGGCCGTGCCGTATACGGCCTCTCAGACCTCCGAGGACGGCCAAGCAGCCATCCGGTACTTGGAGGACGCGCTCAGGGTCGAACCGGGCTACGCCGCCGCGCATGCGCTGGCCGCTTGGTGCTATGAATGGTGTTACTCGCGCGGCGGCTTCCAGGCGGCCAACAAGGAGGCTGCGCTGCGCCACGCGCAAGCCGCCCTGGTGGGTGGCACGGATGACGCCACGGCGCTGGCGATCGCCGGGTTCGTGACCACCATGCTGAACCAGGACCACGAGGCCGGGTTAAGTGCCATCGAGCGCGCCCTGACGCTCAATCCGTCCTGCGCCACCGCCCTGTACCTCGGGGCGATCACCAATGCCTTTGCGGGCCACCCCGCCGCGATGGCGCAGGCCAACCGCGCCCTGCGGCTCAGTCCGTTTGACCTGTTGGTCTACTTGGCCTACTTGGCGCTGGGCGTGGCGGCCGTACAGGAGGGGCGTCATGACGATGCGACCATGGCCATGCAAAGGATGTTGCAGGCCAACTCGAGCCTGAGTTCGTTGTACTTCATCGCGGCTGCGGCACTGGCGCTGGGTGGACGCTTGGAAGCTGCACGGGCCTGGGCCGATCAAGGCTTGAAGATGGAGCCCGGCCTTCCGGTGCAAGCTCTTTTCCGAACTGATGAGCCCCCAGGTTGCCAACAGGCTCGCCGAGGGTGGTCGTATCCTGAGCCTCCCGGGTTAGTGTCATCGGCCGCCGTGTTTGTGGGTGGAAAGAGAGGGCACTCCGGGACCTATCATGTGCGAACGAAAGGTCCGTTCCTGGCACGGGGCTGACCTTAGCCGTACTTCTGCATCGCTAGGATGAGCGGACCTTCATTCGGTCCGCTCAACGCTACACTTTGACCCAAATCGGAAGTTGCCAGGTTCTGTAACCAATTGCTGTGGGTGGCAACGCCGTGCAGGCTATGACGCTCACGCCGCCAATATTCCAATCAGGATTCCCAACTCAATAGGGATATTGAGCCGTCACCGCAGCCTAGGCTCTCTACAATATGGGAACTTCAATCCCGGATGGCCACCAGATAGCGCTCGATGGACCGAGCCACCGCCGCCTTGCCGTCCTGCATGATGTTGCGATGCGCGAAGGCGCCGAAGACCCGCTCGTAGGGGTATGGCGCAACGGCCGCGCCGATCCGCTCCACGGCGGTGCGATTGAGCGGAATGTAGTTGGGATAGCTGCGCATGAAGCTGACGAAACGGCGGTCCTGGGTCACCTGGAGGTTGTCGCCGACGAACAGGTCGCCGCGGCCGTCGGCGCCGCCGGCGTGATGCAACACGGTGCTGCCCTCGAAATGTCCGCCGGTGCGGATCAGGGTCAGGCCCGGCCCGATCTCCAGGGTCTCGCCCGACCAGAACCGGATTGATTCATGCGGGCGCATGACCCACTGGCGGTCGTCCTCGTGCAAATAGACCGGCGCACGATTAAACGCTTCGCTCCATTCGGCGAGCGCCGAGTAGTAATGCGGATGCGAGATCGCGATCGCCTTGAGGCCTCCCAAGCGACGGATCCGCTCGACAGCCTCCTCGGTGACCAAGGACACGCAATCCCACAGGACAGCGCCGTCTGGGGTCGGAATAACGAGCGCGCGCTGCCCGATGGCGAAGGCGGGCTCGATCCCGATGCCCGTCAGGCCACCTTCTTCCATGAAGACATTGCGGTGCGTCTTCCGCAACTCCTCGAAGGTCGTCCATTCCTGTCCGGACCAGCGCACATACTGGCGCACATCGTCACAGATCGGACAGGAGGGAGGCGGCTCGGATGTTTCCGAGAATTGAGCACCACATTGAACGCAGAGGAAGTGGGCCATGGAAACCTGTCACGATTGCGAAAGTCTACCGATGCACACCCAGCATCGAGGCCAAGCCACGATCACTGAGCGATAGTCGTTAGGCAGTCCTACCACATCGTGCAGAAAAGCGGACTCGGTTCGCGCTGGCGACCTCGGGTCGGCGCTGAACGATGGGCTCGTCCCCGAGTGGAGCATCGGAATCAAAATGGGTCCGATGCTCTAAGCTCGAGGAAAGCAAACTTTACCGATCCGGACAGTCCGAAAAGGCAAGGAATCTCAGTTCCGGACCCGATGCAGACTCTTATTCTTTGGCCACCCAGCCAGCTCATGCCGCTCAAGGAGCGGGTTGAAGCCATTACGGCCGCATCAGTCCGGACAATGCCTCCAGCGCTGCGGTCACCCGCACACAATTCGCATCGGTGAGGGGCAGGATGGGGCGCGGCGGCACGGCCTCAGACAGCGAGAGAATGTTGGCGGCGGCATACATCACACGGATGCTGCCGAACTCCTTGAACAGTTCCCACAGCGGCTGGCAATGGCGGTCGATGCGTCGCACCTCGGCCACGTCTCCAGCCTGGGCAGCCCGAACCAGCCTGAGGGCAGGTTCCGGGAGAAGACCACCCACGACGCTGTACCAAGCGTCCGCACCTGCGAGCAGCGCATCGGCCGCCCCCCGGTCCCCGCTGTAGCCGACGGCAAACTCGTCAGGAGTGTCCTGCCGCAGACGTCCCAGCTCCGCCTTGAAGTCCATGTCCTTCGGCAGCGGCATCTTCACAGCCCTGATGTTCGGAACCGAAGCGAGGCGCCTCAGGAGGGCATCGCTGAACGTGAAGTGGGTCGTCCCGGGATTGTTGTAGACGCACAGCGGCAGGTCCGTTGCCGCCGCTACGGCGGCAAAGTGCTGGTACGCCTCTTCCTCGCTCAGAGGCGTGTAGGATACCGGCGCCAGCAGGAGCGCATCGGCGCCCTCGGAGGCCGCATCCCGCGCCAGGTTCTCCGCCTCGTCGGTCCGGAGCGCGCCCACGCCGACAATCAGGGGCGTTCTGCCTCCGACGCTGCGGGCCGCGGCTGCGATCGCCCGCCGCCGCTCCTCCCGGGTGAGATACATGTAGCCTCCAGTGCTGCCGAGCAGGCCGATGGAGTCGACCCCGGCCGTCTGGAGCCGCTCCAGCAGGTGATCCAGGGCCCCTGTGTCCACGCGACCGTGGGCATCGGTCGGGGTGATCGGGAAGGCCGACAATCCACGGAACAGTGTCATATGGAACCTCGGACGGTTTTATTCAGGAGCAGGACAGCAGCAAGGGGAGGGCGGAGAACTGCCTTCCGAATAGGGAAGGAAGGACTTACACCGTGCGCCTTTCCGGTCCAAGGGCGGGAATCTTTGATGACCTGGAGTGGTCTCTACGAGCACAGGTCGTGAACTGAGCGAGGGCAGCCATCCTCACGGAAACCGTCCTTCCGAGCGCTGGCTTATGAATGGGTTCGTTCAAGCTGGTTGAGGGGGTCGTGACCCAAGGTTCCAGGCCACTGCCGCATGCTCTGTCGGGGATCACCGTTTGGCCAAAACACGCGCAGCACTCCAAACCTGAGCAGTATTGTCGCCACAATCGGCAACGAGGATCCGCCTGTCCTGATTCAAGCCCAATGATCGCGAGGGTGCATGACCCGTAAAGATCGCATTGTGCTCTATGGCCGTCTTGGCCTCATCCTGGCGGCCTTTGCCATGATCGGCGGGGTTGTGGCTGAACCGCTCCTCCGGCCGTTGTGGTCCCCACGGCTGACGGTTGCGCAACGGTAGCTCATCCTGAAGCCAGCGCCTCACGCTCAGTGCGTTCTGAGAATTATCCAGTCCTTGTCGCAAAAGGCATAGCGCCGTCATGCGATCCTCAGTCGTCATTCTCAACGCCCTGTCAGAGACGTCGGGAGCGATCATCATCCGACTCGCGGAGCCATAAACCCGCCGCTCGTAGATACGTCGTCCCCGTTTATCGTGCGTGATGACAGTTCCGATCCGAGTGAACTCCGTTCGAGGGGTTCGGGGAGTTCGAGCTGGAGGTCGACGACACGTTGCCAGCTTGGCTACCCTGAGCGGCAAGGGAGGCGAGCCCGTACTGGTGCCGATTGGGGAGACGCTGGAGCTGCGGCTGGAGGCAATGGCCTGCTATGCGAGCCAGGTGCCGGTGATCTTCCGCTTCAGCCAGGACTTCTTCGGCGTCGTGGCCAACTTCGCCCGGGAGGTTGGCGGGGAGCGTGGGCCCGCAGAGCGCTTCTGGCCCATTGCGCGCGAGAACCTTTAATCGGTGCGGCGTGCCAAAAATGAAGATTGCCCCTAGAGTCCGTGTTTCAGCCGAAGGGCGGTCAAGAGTTCGATGTAAGGCTGGCGCAGCTTTTGATGGGCCGCCAGGATCCGCTCTTTGATGTGCTTCTTTATCTCTTCGTCAGATAAACTCGTCTCGACTTGGCCGAGTTCGGCAGCATAGTGGTAATCGAGATCGCCAAGTCTATGCAGTGTTTCCCTGACAACAGAGTACAGTTCAGGAGAGTAAGCGCCATATGCATAGTTTGACGTCTTAGGCATACTCTCTCCTCCTGTGTGTAGTCTTCCCTGGCTGCGGACTAATTTTCAGAGGTGTCTTTTGTACTGCGCATTCGCGGCAAAAATGCGCTCCGACCAGATCAGAATTGGCCGGTGTGCCCGCTCGGCATGGATCGTTGTACGGCCAGAGCGGTCTGCCAACTCACCCTTCCAGTGGCTGCGTCAGAGAGGTCAGGTTGGTTCCTGCTCCAGAAGGGCAATCTGACGAGGGGGATTAAGGTCTCCCGACCACCTGCTTCCCGGGAGGCAGAGCAAGCGGTGGCTCATGCGCTGTCGTGATCGCAGGCGGGTCCGTAGGGTCTGCGCACAGGCCTGCCATCTGGATCAGGCCGAAGCCGAATGTGGGATCCCGCCCGGGCTGGCCCAGATCGAGGGTGGCTTCCTCCAAACGAGCCCGAACGGCTTTCGTGTCCAGATCGGGACGCGAGGCCAGCAGGACGCCTGCGGCGGCCGACACGAACGGTACCGCATAGGATGTGCCGGTCTTCAGGGACCCTGTGCTCTGGGCGGAAGCCGTCCAGACATTTACGCCGGGAGCCGCAAGATCAACATACGGGCCGCGCGTGGCACGCTGGTACACGTTCAGGTCATGATCGACGGCCGTAACCGCAACAACCCCGGGATAGGCGGCCGGATAGGACGGTTCAGCACCAGCGCCGTTGTTGCCGGCCGCCGCCACGATCACGATGCCCTTGGCCTGGGCGGCCGCAATGGCCTTCTGGAGAACCTCGTTCGCAGGACCCGACAGGCTCAGGTTGATCACCCGCACCCCGCGTTCGGCCAAGGCCTCGATCGCGGTGACCAGCGACGTCACGTCCGTCCGGTCGGCGGTGCCGCCGTCGCGGTAGAAGGCGTCGACTGCAACGAGCCGTGCCTCCGGCACCAGGCCGGGGGTCGGGCTGTCCCGCCGCCCGACGAGAAGGGCTGCAACGGCCGTGCCGTGATCGGGCAACGAGGCGATGGCGCGGCGGGTGGGCTGAGCCAAGATTTCGATGGCCTGTCCCTTCAGGGCGTCATGCTCAACATGGATGCCGGTGTCGATCACACCGATGAGGGGAGCCGGGCCGCATTGCGAGGCATTCGAACCAGACCACTTCACCAGGGAGGCCCAGTCTGCCAGCGGGGCGGACTGACACTCGGCGCCCGTGCAGGCCGGGGCGCTCTCATCGAGATAGTAGAACTGGTCGAAGTCGACCGAGGCCTGAGCATCGACCAGACGGACCCGCTGCCGGGCCTGCGCCACCGAAACGCCCTCTGGAACCTGAAGCCTGATCACCTGAGGCGTGAGGCTGCCCTGCGTGCGGGTCTCGATCCGGAAGCCCTGGGCGATCAGTCGGGCCAAGTCCTCTCGAGACAAGCCCGACGCCACGATGGAGCGTGGTGATTGGCGCGGCTTGGGACGGCGGTCGATCTCCTCGACGACGGGAACGGCACGGGTCTGCTGAGCCGTGACCGGGGCCGCAGTCTTCGCCGCCTGCACCTGGGCGGCAGCTTTGGCTCGGCTGGATGGCTGAGGGGAGGATGCCGCAGTCTTGTTCCGACTGGCCGAAGCCGTGCCAGTGGAAGCCTTGCCGGTGCTTGCCTGGGCCTTGTCATTGGTGCGTTGGCTTTTGCCGCTCGATGCGTTTGCGGCACTTGGTGTGCTGGCTTTTGAATTGCCCTTGCTGGTGCTTGGACCCGCGGCCGCACTCGTTGCCTTGCCTGGATTGGCCGTCCCGTTGTTGCCCGAGTTGACCTTGCTGCCGTTGCCAGCGGCAGTGTTGTTGCCCTTGCCCGCACCGGCACCGCCAACTCCGGCGCTGTTGCCGCGACCGACACTGCTGCTCGGACTGCTCGATGCGCCATTTCCACGGCCGAGCCCGCCTGCGTTGCCTCCGCCGTTCCCGCGGCCGCCCCCTATGCCGCCACCAAGCCCCCCAGCGTTGGAGTTGCCATTGCCGCCGCCACCGTTCCCCTGATTGCCGGCATTGCCGTTCCCGCCGCCCTTGCCTCCATTGCCCGCGTTGCCGTTCCCATTGCCGCCAGCATTCCCCTGATTACCAGCGTTTCCACCTCCGCCGCCCTTGCCCCCGCCGCCGGCATTTCCACCACTGTTTCCGTTCCCGCCACTGTTGCCAGGACCTCCAGCCCCGCCGCCACGTCCGCCGCTGTCAGAGTTGCCGTTGCCTCCGCCGTTGCTGTTTCCTGCGCTCCCACCAGCCGAGCCGCCGCCGTTCCCGCCCCCTGCGTTGCCTCCGCCGTTTCCGTTGCCGCCGGCGTTACCGTTCCCCCCGCTGTTGCCGTTTCCTGCACCACCATTGCCGCCGCCATTCCCGTTTCCACCACCGTTTCCGTTCCCCCCGCCATTGCCGCCACCCTCACCCTTGGCGAGTGCTGACCCGTCCATGATGGGCAGGCTGGATCCGTGGCCGAGATCGAGTTGAACGCGGAGGGGAAAAGCAGCCGCAAGGCCTGCTATCGCGATGAGGGTGTGTCGCCACCAACGTGCCATGGTGTCCTCTCGTGCCCGCGACTTAGCCGTGAATCCGGCGGATGCAGCGCGGTCGAGACGTCACAGCGGAATCCATCCTGGTGGGTTGGTCGCTCAAAGCACTGAATCGCATGTGTAGTAGCGTACCTGAGATGAACGGTAGCAAACCAATCACGAAATGTGTCTGATCTTAAGCCTGGCAATAGACGCGGTGTACTCAGAGGCATTGGAGCAGTTGTTTGGGTTGCTTGCCGCACTGCCTCGAGTGACGCTTCGGGTATGCTGGACCGTCGAACCCTACCTGCACCGACTGCTTCCACAGGAGTGGGCATGTGCTCAGACACACCAGATACTCGTCTCATGCGTGATAAGGTCCTTCTCGGTTGATCGTTGACTCTGGCCTTGATGGAGAGACCGATCTTGAACAAAGGCGTGCCCGGCAGCTCCACCTTGGTGGATGTTGCTAAGGAGATTGACGTTCAGACGGCAGGAACTGGCGATCAGTCCCGGCTTGTTGCTGCGATCGTCCTCGCCTTCAGTGTGGATCCTGCCGCTCGCTGGACGTATCCCGCCCCTGAGAGTTATCTGAGGCACTTCCCTGATCTGGTCCGGATCTTTGGACGCAGGGCCTTTGAGTGCGGCACGGCCCATTTCATGGGCGATGCCCAGGCGGCTGCGTTGTGGCTGCCGCCCGGCGTGCAGCCTGACGAAGAGGCTTTGATGGCCCATTTTCAGGGCACCGTCCCGGAGCAGGACCAGGATACCCTGTTCGCGGTGTTCGAGCAGATGGGGCAGTACCATCCCGATGAGCCGCACTGGTACTTGCCATTGATCGGGGTCGATCCGGCGCAGCAGGGGAAGGGGTACGGCTCCGCCCTGTTGAGGCATGCTCTCAGGCGTTGTGACGAGGACGGCACGCCCGCTTACTTGGAATCCTCGAACCCCAAGAACATCCCGCTCTACCAGCGGCATGGTTTCGAGGTTTTGGGGACTATCCAGGTTGGGAGCTCGCCGCCGATCACACCCATGCTCCGTCGCGCGGGTTGAGAGCCGCGTCTCGACGCCGCGTTCGCGCTCCTCATTTCTGTCCACGCTGCATCACGCCTTTGCGGCTATTGCCGCAGGGTTGAGCAGGTCGCCGGGCAACGGGAGGTCGGCCTCGTCCTTCCGACCGGCGATGTCTACCCTCACAAGGGACGTCTCGTCGCCGGCAGCTACGAGTTCAACCCCGAGACCCAGACGACCGAGGTGAACTCTCAGGCATCGTGACCTGCCATCAAGGCTTGCCGAAGCCCCACGGGCCGACGGGGCCCGCTCGCGTGCCGCCTGCATCGATCAAGCGTCTATGTGCTCTTGAGCGCGCCATTGATGCCCTTCGGGTAGAAGCCGCCGCTGTCCACGCCCGCCTTGTCGGTCAGATAGACGATGCGGAGCACCTCCTGCGGCGTGCGGCGAAAGACCATTCCGTCCGGCGTCGCCGGGAGGAGGTTGGCCTTGCCGTTGCGCTCAATGCCCTGATCCTTGTCATGCGGACCATCGAGCTTGTCTCGAGCGGCCGATACCGCATTCGCTGCCTTCTGGGCCTTCTCGCCCATCTGGTCGAGCTGCGAGCGGGCCATGCCTATGTGATAGGCCTCGACGGCCAGAATGGCCGCGGCCGCTTCAACGAACTCCTTCTTCTGGAGCAGGGGGGCCGCACCGGCATAGCCGGTCACACCCACATCCTCGAACAGCACGCCGCCGAGCAGGAAGTTCATGTCATTGGCGAACGGATCGAACTCCGGCAGGCCAGCCGCCGTGGCGACGGCTTTGAAGCCGCCTTCGAAGTCGATGGTTGGTCTGGCGACAGCCTGGCTGCCCAGGGTCTTGCGATAGAACCGAACATGCGCGAGTTCATTCTTTGCCAGTTCGTCCGCGAACTCGCTGATCGCCTTGTCCCGGAAGGACACCTTGCGGCCGCCGTTGACCCCACCGGCGTCCGCGCCGATGTCCGCTGCGTCGATGCCTTTCCCGGTCGTGGCCCGCAGGTAGTACTCGGCCTCCATGTACTCGAGGTTGAGGGCGAACTGGAAAATGTCTTTGTCCTTCATGGCGGATGGTGAAGTGGCCTGAGCGTGTGCCGCGGTCGGCCGATGGAGTCCTGTGATAACGGCTCCAGCGCCGAAGAGAACTAAGCTCTGTAGGGATTGCCGCCGCGATAGCTTCGAAAGCGCGTCCATGGAACCCTCCTGGGATGAGTGCCCCCATCGCAGTAGATGCCCAAGGGCAAGAAAAATTCCCGGTTAGGGTCGCGCGAACGTCAGGAATTGGCACAGGGCTGACGTACAGCGAATGTCCGCTCATTCAGGAGCACCAGACACTCCGAGAAGTCGTCGAAATTCACCGCCTGACCTGATAAGGACGTCTGTTCGTGCTGGCTGGGCTCTGATCAGCTTTAGATCTAACTGCCTTGGCATCATTTCGTGAGCTGTGGTCTCGCGTCCATTGAGGACGTATGCTCATGCCCAAGTGGTGGATGAGTTCTCATTGAGGAGGCATTGTTCCATGTCCGGCCATGCAATCCACATCAAGGTCGACGGGAGGACCTATTCCGGGACCTACACGGTCGACCGCAAGATGCTGACCGTCACAACAACCTACGGCAGAAAGGTTGCTGAGATTGCCCCCAGGGTGGCGCACGAGACCCTGGCACACCAGCTCCTGCAAGAACTGGTGCAGCAGGAGAAGTCACGCAAAGGCTCGACGCTCTGACAAAAGGTGGTGCCCCGAGCCGTCGACCATGAGGACGAGATCCTGGATGTCTTCATCCAACCCAGGCGGGGAGAGGCCGTGGAAACGTGTTCATTTCGGCCTCTCCTACGCCAATCATTCGCGCACTGGACGACGCCTATTGCGGAGCTGGGTTTATTGAATAAGCGGTGCGGCATTCCATAAGCCGCCGCGAATACAGTGCGAAATCGTCAGATCGTGTTCCATAGTAGCAGTTATGTAAAATTGCGCCGCGGCTTTCACTCGAGCGCGCGAACTGTTCGGCGCACCACCACAGAGACCGTCACGGTCAGCAGCAGGAAGCCCTCGTGATCCTTGACCTGCACCTCGATCTCGGAGGTGATGCCCTTTGACAGCCTTTCCTGACTAATCCCGGTCACCCTGCGGATGGCCTCACGCTCGGCCGCCTCCACACTCTCCAATTCGACGCCGACCTCATCGGGGATGATCCGGTCCTCCTCTCGCACGTCGAAATAGAAACGAGGCATTACCCTCTCCCGATGGGGCCTCTGCAAACTCCGTGAGGCCGATTGTTCGCTGGTCCAGACTGGGTGGTATGCGAGTGACGGGTCTCGCGTGAGGGGAGGCAGGACCTGAACACGGCACCGTGAGCCTGGAAGCCCACTACTCAACTGTTGGAGTGACCATGGTGGAGCGGGTGGGACGGTGCTGCCCCGCCGCCGTTCGAGGGGGAACCTCGTCGCTGCCTGCTTCACCCGCAATGCATCCAGGTTAGCCGCACGCTTCTGCAACGCCACGCCGTTTTCTGAGGTAGCCCTATCGGAGGACAGAACGTCCTCTCGCTCATTCCATACTGATGATTGTGCGAAATCACGTGGCCGGAACTCTTCCGCCACAAAGACTTCATTTCAGCAGCCTGCTGGCTAGCTCTGGGAGACGCCATGTCTCGCTTCTACCTTCACATCCGCGGCAAAGATGGAGGTATGAGTTACGACGATTTGGGCCTCGATTACCCGGATGTGGAGACGGCCTGGAGAGCAGTGGCGCAAGCTGCCCAAAACCTCAAACATGTGTTCGCAGCCCGAGGCCACGATCCACGGGACTATGCCATTGAGGTTGAGGATGATACCGGCGAGGTAGTTTTCCGCCTGCCGTTCTCCGAACATTTGAGATCCTCTTTGCCGCAATCTCACGCCACTTACAAAATCGTCGGCAGCCATCTCGGCTGGCTGATTTTTTGCGACGATGAATTTGTCGCAGGCTTCGCACAACGGTTGTCGGCTGAGTTGTTGGTCTGGGAGATGGTTGAGAGCCGATGCGCCGGACACAAGGCGTCTCAAGTCCTGGTTGAAGACGAACTCGTGTGCGAGAAGCACCTTTGCCGCTGCTTCAAGGAAGCGCTTTCCGGAACACTGCTGTCTTAGCCAAAGTAGCAGCAAGCGCATTCCATGCGGGGCTTATGCGAAATTGCGCAGTAGGTTTCACGCGTACGCAGGCTCCATCCGGCGAACACTCATGGCAAGCGCCACGATGAGCACCGGATGGTCGTGTTCGTCTTTGACCTGAACGATGATCTCGGTGGCCTCGCCATGCGGGAGGCTCTCCTTGCCTATGGCGGCCGCTGCGAGGGCGGCCTCGTGTTCGGCGGCGTCCAGTCCCTCCAACTCAAGGCCATCGGGATCGCGGGTGATCTGGTCGCCCGCTGTAGCGCGACGCGCGAATGTGTGAGTAAGGCGACGGCCAGATTTACGAGATGTCGCCTCCGGTTGAAGTCGACCTACCGTGTCACGGGACGACACGGAGGAGCGCATGAGCCGGCTCGATCAGGA
>NZ_VOSK01000011.1 GCF_009296175.1 Microvirga tunisiensis
CTCCTGATCGAGCCGGCTCATGCGCTCCTCCGTGTCGTCCCGTGACACGGTAGGTCGACTTCAACCGGAGGCGACATCTCGTAAATCTGGCCGTCGCCTTACTCACACATTCGCGCGTCGCGCTACACTAATGTCGGACCGAAATCGGCATAGTTGGCCTTGATGAGCGCCAGAGCCTCGGTACGCACGGCCGCCGGATAACAGCGGTTGCTGGGTTTGCCGCGACGCGTGGACACGAGGGCTTTGGGGCCATGAGCCCGATAGGCCTTGAGGAGGCGGAAGACCTGCCGGCGGGTGAGCCGCATCAGCTGGGCAGCCTCATGGACGGTGATGCGCTCTGCCATCACGTCGTGCAGAACATGCATCCGATCGATCTCGGGACGGCTCATGGCAAGGACCACCATAGAAACGAAGCTCTCTGCTGCAAACGACACCGGGAGGAGGTGACATTTGTAACGAGGAGAGCGGTGACATCTCTATCGAGGGTCTACAAACAAAATTCGCATAAGATATATTATGGAACTTAAATTGGTCCGGCTTCGGAGAGAGATACGCTTGTGGCCGTTTCCACCGCGCTTTTCCGGCTCCCTCGTGACGTTCAGCGTCAGCGCGCTTCGATCTGCAACCCATCGTAAGCGGGTTCGATATGCTGCGGCAGCTCTCGCCGCAACGTCTCGTAATCCAGGTCCGTGTGCAGGTTCGTCAGGATGGCGCGTTTCGGCCTGACCTTCTCGATCAGCTCCAAAGCTTCCGACAGCGAGAAATGCGACGGATGCGGCGTGTGGCGCAAGGCATCCAGGATCAGGATCTCCAAGCCCTCCAGGCTCGACAGGCTCTCCTCGGGCATGTGGCTCACGTCCGGCGCGTAAGCGATACTGCCGAACCGGAAGCCCAAGGCATCGATATCCCCGTGGACCATCCGGAACGGCAAGGCCTCAATGGCGCCGCCTGGCCCGGGAACCGCGGTCGTCACGCCAGACTGCAGATGGCGCATCTTCAGGATCGGCGGATAGCTGCTGCCGGCCGGCGTATCGAAGCAGTAGCCGAACCGTATCTGGAGCAGTTCGCTCGTCATCCGGTCGGCATAGACCGGGATCCGCTGATGCTGGACAATGGCGAGCGGACGCAGATCGTCGATCCCATGGATATGGTCCGCATGCTCATGGGTGATGAGAACGGCGTCGAGGCGCCGGACATCGGCTCCAAGAAGCTGCTCCCGTAGATCGGGAGTGGTATCGACAAGAACGGCCGTGGTCGAACCCCCAGGGCCCGTTTTCTCGACCAGAATCGAGCAGCGCCGGCGGCGATTCTTGGGGTTGGAAGGATCGCAGGCGCCCCAACCCACGCCGACGCGCGGGACGCCGGCTGAGGATCCGCAACCGAGGATCGTCACTCTCAAGGTCATGATGCGAGCGCCTGTCCCGATGCCGCGTCGGCAGCGGCTGCCTTGGAAAACAGGCGGTAGAAGTTCGCCGTCGTTAAAGTGGCGACGTCCTGATCTGTCATTCCGGTGACGTCCGCGAGTACATGGGCGGTGTGAGCCACGAAGGCCGGCTCATTGGTCTTTCCGCGATGCGGGACAGGGGCCAGATAGGGCGCGTCCGTCTCGACGAGCAGACGCTCATGGGGAATGGCCGCCGCGATCCGGCGGATCTCCTCCGAGTTCCTGAAGGTCAGGATGCCGGAGAAGGAGACGGAGAGCCCGAGCTCGACGCCGACCCGAGCCAGCTTCTCGCCGGACGAGAAGCAGTGGAGAACCGCATCGAAGCGCCCTCGCCTCATCTCCTCGGACAAGATTCGGATCATGTCCTCGTCGGCGTTGCGGGCATGTATGACCAACGGCAATCCGGTTTCCCGAGCCGCCTCGATATGGGTACGAAACACCCGCTGCTGCACGTCGTGCGGGCTCTTGTCGTAGTGATAATCGAGGCCAGCTTCGCCAATGGCGACGCAGCGCGGATGCACGGAGAGCTCAATCAGCCGCTCGGTCGGCACATCTGGTTCAGCGGCCGCATTGTGAGGGTGCGTTCCGACAGTGCAGAAGATGCTGTCATGCGCCTCGGCCAAGGCACGGTAGGACTCGAAGCGCGACACATGGGTTGAGATCGTCACCAGGCGCCCCACGCCGGCAGCAGAGGCCGCGGCCAGAACCTCGGGGAGGCGACTTTGAAAGTCCGGGAAATCCAGGTGGCAATGACTGTCAACCAGCATGGGTGAAGGCGCCCTCCTCTGCGGCGGCTAGCTGCATAAATCGGATCAGCTCATCCGTCTACCGACGTACGCCGTGCGCCGTTGCCACTGGCTCGTCGTCTTCCTTGGCCTCCTTGTGCAGCATCTTGCGCAGCCTCTCCTGATGCCTGCGGACTGGAGCCTCGTCTTGGTCCTGAGGCCGGACAACGGGCACAGCCAGGCACACGCTCTGGGCCGGAAGCACATCGCACCAGTCATGGATCAGCTGCTTGTAGCAGCGCCCCACCGGACGGATGTTGCGATCGAGATCATAGAGACCCACGGGCGTGACTCGGTTGTTTTCCTCCCGAAGCGCGGTATCCCAATCCATCTGGTCGGTGAGCGAGTACCAGGTGAACCCGACGATGGGCACGCCGGTATTGCGGACCCTCAGCACATTCGCCCATTGCTTCCAGAGCCAGTTGACGGCCTCGTCGCCGTTGGGACCCTCCATGAGGTTCGTCTCGGTGTGCATCACCGGCAGCCGGTAGCGTTCATAATATTGCCGGGTAATCTCGTCGTAGCCGAATATGTCGCCGGCCGCCCTTGTGTTGCCATCCGCCTGAACCCTGTGCTCGTTGGTGACGTAGTAGTCGTTCCCCATGATGCAGTGATGGCGCAGGGACGAGCGGCTGAGGAAGAAATGGTACTCGTCCCGCGTCATGCCGCTATCCATCAGGAATTCGTACATTTCGGAGTCGAGCCGCCGGCCGTAATTCAGGTCGAGTGACAGGAAACGCCGGGCATTCATGATCTCGGCCGGCTTGATGGCAGCCGGATTGTCCGCATGGAAATACTCGGACGACTCGCTCTGGATGAACAACGCGTCCGGGCGAACCTTCAGGATCCGCTCCATGGCCAGCACATTGGCCATCACGATGTGCTTGAGAGCCGTCACGAAAGCTTGATCGCTGCGCAATTGCTCGTTCCACCAGCCATAGGCAGCCGAGAACTGGGCGCAGATGAACATCTCGTTGATGGGCGTGTAGAGCTGAACCCAGGGAAAGCGGCGCGCGAAGTCTTCAGCGTAAGTTGCGAAAAGTTCAGGGAAATCTGGATTTTGAAAGTTGCCGATCCAATCCGGAACGCCGAAGTGACAGAGATCGACGATGGGGATGATATTGCGGCGCAGGATCTCGGCGAAGGTCATGTCCGCGAAGGACCAGTCGTAACGGCCCGGACCGATGAAGGTCTTGTGGAGTGGTGGACCGTAGCGCAGGACCTGGATGTCGAGTTCGTCCAGAAGCTCGAAATCCGTCCGCCAATGGGTGTAATGGCCGCATTTCTCCATCTGATCGATGCGCGTGCGGCCATTATTGATGGTCGGGATGCTGTTCTCGATCCCGGTGGCGAACATGAAGGTGGTGAACATCGTGCGCTTCCGCTGAGGGCCCCTCAAAGGCCAATCAAAGCGGACGCGTCAGGACGCCTCCGCCTCGATATAACGCGGGAAAATCGGTGCAGGTTGCGGAAGGGCCGTCCCAGCCACCAGGCGATGCTCCGGCCCGACGGCAGCAAGCACCCTACCCTCCAGCGGAATCGCCAGCAGGTCGAGAAGCTTGGCAGCTGCCGTCGGTACGAACGGCTGAGCCAGAATGCCGACTGCCCGCAACACCTCGGCCGTCACATAAAGGACCGTGTTCATCCGCGCCGCGTCGCTCTTGCGCAGCACCCAGGGCTCCTGAGACGCGAAATAACGATTGGCCTCCGCCACCACGGCCCAGATCTCGGCAAGCGTGGAGTGGACGGCAAAATCCTTCATGGCCGCCCTCGTCTTCGTCGGCAAGGCATCCGCCAGCCAGAGAATGTCCTGATCGGCCTGGGTGAACTCGCCGGGCTGCGGCACGGCGGAATCGCAGTTCTTTGCGATCATGGACAGGGAGCGCTGGGCCAGGTTGCCGAGATCGTTGGCCAGATCCGCATTGATGCGGTTGACGATGGCCTCGTGCGAGTAGTTTCCGTCCTGGCCGAAGGGTACCTCACGCATGAAGAAGTAGCGGATCTGGTCGACGCCATAGATGTCGGCGAGGTCAAACGGATCGACCACGTTCCCAACCGACTTCGACATCTTCTCGCCCTTGTTGAGCAGGAACCCGTGCCCGAAGACGCGTTTCGGCAGCGGCAACTCGGCCGACATGAGGAAGGCCGGCCAATAGACCGTGTGGAAGCGCACGATATCCTTGCCGATGATATGCACGTCGGCTGGCCAATAGTGCCAGCGCGGGTCGCTTTCGTTCGGGAAGCCGCAGCCGGTCACGTAGTTGTTGAGGGCGTCGATCCACACGTACATCACGTGCTTCGGATCACCCGGCACCGGCAAGCCCCAATTGAAGGTCGTGCGGCTGATCGAGAGATCCTGCAGGCCGGAACGGACGAAACTCGTGATCTCGTTGCGGCGGGTCTCCGGACTGATGAAGTCCGGATTGGCCTCATAATGGGCGAGGAGCCGGTCCTGATAGGCTGACAGGCGGAAGAAATAGCTCTCCTCTTCGATCCACTCGACCGGCGTACCCGTCGGCGCGCGCCAGCTGCCGTCGGGCTGCTTCGTCAGCTCACTCTCGTCGAAATAGGCCTCGTCCCGGACCGAGTACCAGCCGGAATACTTCGAGAGATAGATATCGCCCTTCTCCTGCATCCGGCGCCAGAGTTCCTGGGTCGAGGGCAGGTGATCGGCATCCGTGGTGCGGATGAACCGGTCATAGGAGCAGTCGAGCCGGTCGGCCATAGCCTTGAACTTGGCGGCCATCTCATCGACGAAGGCCTTGGGCGTCGTGCCGCTCTTATCGGCCGTCTGCTGAATTTTCAGGCCGTGCTCGTCCGTGCCTGTCATGAAGAACACATCGTAGCCGTCGATGCGCTTGAAGCGCGCGATCGCATCGGATGCGACGACCTCGTAGGCATGACCGATATGGGGGGCCCCATTCGGGTACGAGATAGCCGTGGTGATGTAGAACTTCTGCTTGTCGGCCATGTCGAATCCTAAGTCCTGAAATCAAAAACCCTTCGGACGGGGCTTCAAGCCGCTCGCCGAACCGCGTCGGCGAGATCGTCGAATATCGTCAGGATGAAGGGCCGACGGTCGAGGTTGAACACGTCGATCTCGCGCGCCGAACGGTCGATCTTCTCACATACCTCTACCAACGGCGCAAGGCGGGACGCGCCGAGCCCTGCCCTCTCGTGAAGCCTCTCCGATACCCAGCGCTGCACCGTTTCCAGGGTCAGCTCATAGCTGTCGTCCGCATCCCGCCTGGCGAGAGCTTCCGCAAGTGCGAGGACCTGCTTGGTGTCGGTTTTCGGCAATCCGTTCAGAAGCCGTGTGACCTGATCGATGAAAGCAACCTTGTCGGCGTCGAGCAGTTCCAGGGTGCGCCGAACAGAACCTTCCCCATAGCGCAACGCCTGATCCACCACATCCTGCGGGATATCGGTCCAGGGGGAGCCGAGGGAAGCGATGGCCCCTTTGATGTCCCTTTCCTCGAGGGGGCGGAGCAGAAGGCGCCGACAGCGCGAACGGATAGTGGGGAGAATCCTTTGGGGAGCATGGCTGACGATCAGAAAGAGCGAGCGCGGCGGCGGCTCCTCGATCACCTTGAGCAGCGCATTGGCGCTTGAGATCGTCAGGTCCTCGGCGCTGTCGACGACACAGACCCGGTAGCCGCCATCGGCCGCCGTGGAGCCGAACATGCCAAGCGCCCGGCGGACCGCATCGACGGGAATGGTCGCCGACGGCCCCTTCTTGTCCGTAGCCGGAGCCCTCCGCAGAACCGAAAGGTTAGGATGCGAGAGAGCCACCACCTGGCGCGCCACATGCGAGTCGGCAGGCACATCCAGGCTTGAAATGGCTCGATCATTGCTCTTTCGGGGATCAAGAACCGTTCGCGCGACGCGATAGGCCAGGGTCGCCTTGCCGATTCCCTGCGCGCCGCCAATCAACCAGGCATGGTGAAGACGACCGCTGCGAAGGCCTTCCAGGAAGGCTTCCTCACCCTCCCGATGGCCGAAGAGGGCGAATTGCTCCCGGGGATGCGGCGCACCCTCGAACTGATCCGGTTCGGCCACGTCCTGATCGTCACGCGGCATCGGGGGACCTCACCGCCTGTTCGGTCATTTGAGGAAGGCGCTCTTGCAAGGCCGCCCAGATCGCGGTTTCGACCTCATCGGGATCCTGGTCCGCATTGATCACCACGCACCGTTTCGGTTCGGATCGGGCAATGGACAGATAGGCCTGACGAAGGGATTGGTGGAAGGAGATATCCTCTTCCTCAAACCGATCCGCCCCCTCGCCTTTCCCTGCCTGCCGCGCTCCGGCCCGAGCAAGTCCGGTTTCGGCAGGAAGATCGAGGATGAAGGTCAGGTTGGGCTTCACACCCTGCAGGGTCACCTTCTCGAGCTGGTCGATCAAACCCTTGTCGATATTGCCCAAGGAGCCCTGATAGGCTCGGGTCGAATCCGCGAAACGGTCGCACAGAACGTGGATCCCGCCCTTCAGCGCCGGCCCAATGGTCTTGTCGAGGTGGTCGATCCGGGCTGCGGCAAACAGCAGGGCCTCTGCGAAGGGTCCGAGTTGCTTGGCATGTCCCCCTAAGATGAAAGCGCGCAGTTCCTCGGCATACGGAGAGCCGCCGGGCTCGCGAGTCACGAGAACAGGCTGGGCGAGGTGTTGCAGCCGGCTTTTAAGCCTCTCGATCTGGGTCGACTTGCCCGCGCCCTCCCCGCCCTCGAACGTGATGAAGCAGCCTGCCATTAAATGCCTTCGATCACGCTCGTGAAAGCGCGGCGGACCCAGCCCGTGCTGAATTCCAGCAGGCCGTCCAGGGCCCGCTGACTCAGCGTCCCTTCCTGGACGTCCTCATTGGCGTAAAGCGGCATCTCGAGAGCCTGCATGTCACCCCGATTGACCTGGAGCCGGGCCACTTCGGTTCCCTTCTGGACAGGGGCCTTCAGAGGACCGGTATAGACGATGCGAGCGGTGACCCGTTCGCCTTCTCCACGAGGCACAAGTACACGAATTGGCTTCTTGGACACAAGCGGGAGCGATCGCCTGTTCCCACCGAAAACCTGAGCTTCGCCGACAACCTGCCCCTCAGCGAAGAGCTGCTGGGTTTCGAAGGCCCTGAAACCCCAATCCAGGAGTTTTCGGGATTCAGCCGCACGATCCTTCGCCGTCTTGAGACCATTCACGACCACGATCAGGCGCTGATCGTTCTGGACGGCTGATCCGATCAGGCCGTAGCCCGATTCATCGATATTGCCGGTCTTCAGCCCGTCTGCCCCAATATCGAGGAACACCAACGGATTGCGGTTCTGCTGGCGGATCTTGTTCCAGGTAAACTCACGCTCGCCGAAGATCTTGTAGAGGTCCGGATATGTCTCGATGATGTGAAGGGCGAGCTTCGACAGGTCCCGTACGGTGGTCTTCTGCTCCGGATGCCCGTAGCCGGTCGCGTTGCGGAAAGTCGACTTCGTGAGACCGATCTGCTTGGCCCGCTCGTTCATCATGCGGGCAAAATTGTCTTCCGTACCGGCAACACCCTCGGCAATGGCGATGGCCGCGTCGTTGCCCGATTGAATGATGAGGCCGCGCAGCAGATCCTCGAGCCGGATGGGTGTATTGACCTTGGCGAACATGGACGAGCCGCCGGAGCCCGCTCCCCCTTTCCGCCAAGCGTTCTCCGAGATCGTGAACTCGCTGTCGAAACTCAGGCGACCGTTCTTGATCTCGTTGAAAACCACCTCGGCCGTCATGGTCTTGGCCATGCTGGCAGGTGCGGTCAGTTCATCGGCATTCTTCTCGAAAAGGACCGCGTGGCTTCCTGCGTCCATAAGGATGGCGGTGGGCGCGCTGGTCTGAAAATTCTGCGCCTGCGCCTGCGCCACTTGCGGCCAAGCGGACACAAGGGAGATGGCACTCCACACAAAACCAAACACCGCCAGGCATCGGGCGACCTTAACGTGACGCATCGTCAAATTCTCCAGGATATTCCCCTAGGAGACCCCGAATCTGTAGCGCGTCAACAACAAATCAACGCCCGGCCACGCTAGCCTGTGCGAGATGTTACATAGATCGGGTCGAGTTGAATTCTACGAGCTACCGAAGCACGAACTTCGAAGGATTGGCAGCCGAATATGCGCCGCTTCTCTGGAAGCCGGACGGCGCGTTGCTGGCGGGTGCCTCGTAGAGACTGGCGACCATCGGGCGCGACGCGGGAGCTGTCCCGGGAGCCGCTGAGCTGATCCGCGCGATCGGGCTTGCCGCACCCGGGATCGTTCCAAGGTCGAACGGACGCTCAGGCGGAAGCGGCACATTGCTGGCAACGGCGCCGGATCCGGCGGACTGGGGAGTACGAGCCGGTACCGAATAGGCCTCATCGTCAGGCTCGTAGGTACGAAGGGCGATGGCCTGGCGAGGAGCGTTCGGCCGTGGCGTCGCCTGGGCCACCATCGTCGGAGCCGAGCCGGTCAGGGTTGCCGGCTGCCCATCCGTCCGGAGGCTCGCCAAGAGAATCCGGTCATCGCTGCCGTTGGTGGAGGCGCGACCGACATACTCGACCCGCACTCGCGCAGTCCCCGACTGCCGGAAGCCAAGTGCCGCGGCAGCCCGTTCGGATACGTCAATCACGCGGTTGCCATGAAACGGACCGCGATCATTCACGCGGACGATCATGGAATTGCCGTTCTGGAGATTCGTCACGCGGGCATAGCTTGGCAGCGGCATGGTCGTGTGGGCGGCCGCTATCGAATCGCGATCGAAGACCTCGCCATTGGCTGTCATGCGGCCGTGGAAATTAGATCCATACCAGGAGGCTAGACCCTCGCTGGCCCGCGGCGTTTCATTCGGAACGTAGGTGCGGCCGGCAACCGTATATGGCTTGCCTACCATGTCGCGGCCGCCGCCCTTCGGAATAGGCTGGCCATCGGCGACAACCTTAGGGCTCGGAGCCACGCCATATTTGGGATCGATGCCCCCTCTGACATTCGAGGAGCAGTTAGCTGCAGTCAGTGCGATCGCGGTCACGCCTGCAATGCGGAGGAGAGTCCATTGATTGAAGGAAGAGACACTTCCCTTCAATCCGGTTTTCGCTTCAGCGCGATCACAAAGCATATCGTCTCGCATCCTATCGTCTGTACGGTGCACGGCGTTGCCCCATTGCCCGGACATCAAGTCAAAGTGGTTTGCGGGTCCTTAAAAAGAGGTTAAACGGCCGCGCTTGTCAATGGCTCAGCTCTAGAAATGAAACATTGTATCATTTGATAGATTTAGCCTATGGATCAATAAGATCCATCGGAATCTGTCAGTAAGACTTTAACGGAGACCGGCCTGAAAACTGCCGAAAGTGGCAAGGCGGCGGAATTCGACAACGAAGCTCTCATCGCAGCAGCTCGAATAGATTTCCTATTTAGATCAGGCCCTTAGCACGCATTGATCATCCACGTGCCGTCAAGAGGTTTTGGCAAATGTCTATTGACCGTTTGCCTCGGGCTCCCGGTCAGATTCACGAGCTCATTTTGCGATGACTTGGTTAACGAAACGATCGCACCTGCCCGAAAGCCAAGCACCGACGGATCTGGAGAATGGCGGAGGGGGTGGGATTCGAACCCACGGTGGGCTTGCACCCACGGCGGTTTTCAAGACCGCTGCCTTAAACCACTCGGCCACCCCTCCAGAAGCGGAGAAAACGCTCCGGCTCCATGCCCTCTCTAAGACCGCCGCCCCGGATCCGTCAACTCAAACGGTCCGCTTCATCAGGCGGAAGGCCTCCTTTCGCCCAAAGCATCCTCACGACCAATGGGACCGCGCGGTATCGACCTGGAAGTCGTCGATGGGTTGAATGTGGTCGGAGGCAGGCTGGTCAAGGTTCACGGATGCGTGCGACACCGTCGTCGATGCATCATTGGCGTCGATTTGCTCAGTCCATGCGCCCACAGCCCCGTGGCTCGGGTCGGTTGCGCCGTCCGCCATCAGCAGAAGAATGTCGGAACCGGACAAGTCCTGGGTGGTTCCGACATCCGCAGCGGCCATGAGGCCGTGAGCCTCCGCTTGGGCGGGCGGAGGATCGTCCACGACGACTTCGACAGTCTTGGATATCGAGGCTGCCCCGTCGCTGTCACGCAATGTCACGGCGATGCTGCGTGATCCGGCAGTGAGACCGGACGCGTCTCCACTCTCCAGAACCAGAGATTGCAGCACGGCTGCATACGTCGCAGGATTGGCATTGCCACTCAGGGTCAGGGTGCCGGTACCGATGGCATATCCGCCGCCCACCACCTCGATCCCGGTATCGCCGATCATCATGCGCCCGTTCTCGCTGTGGAGGGCGTAGCCGTCGAAGTCGAGACGGTCGCTGGGCTGCGCCCCCGACAAGGTGGTGGTCGCGCCGCCGAGCTGCGGACTGTCAATGTCCTGGACCTGTGCCGAACCGATCGCATCCGCCTGATGTGCCCCGGCTCCCGCATGGGCCGGTGCCGTCAGCAGCACTTCCGGTGCGTCGTTCACAGCGTCGATGGTCACCGTGAAAGGCATCGTCTTCGTTGCGGTCTGACCGGTGGCTTCAGTGCTGGTGGCCTGAAGGGTCAGATGGAGAGCGCCGTTCCAATCCTCGGCAGGGATGAGCTGGAGACCGGCCAGATTGCTCGCAGGCACCCTCCACTCGCCATTGCCGATTGCCTCGCCGTGGGAGAGCTTGAAGTTGCCCGGAATCCCGAGAATGCTGACAGACAGCGTCTCGGATCCATCGGTATCGACAAGTGCTGCGGACAGGTTCAGCGGGATCGTGTGATCCTCCTGCCCCACTGCACTGGCTGCGGTCACCACCGGCGCATCGGCAACCGCGTTCACGGTCACCGTATGGGAGCCGGTCACTTCCTGGCTCACGGTGATGCCATTGCCTGTATCCGTGATGGTTGCTTTCAGGGTCAGGCTGAAATCGGCATCGCTGTGATCCGCGAGCCGGATCGACACGAGACCCGCACGCAGGTCGGCGGTCGAGACCTGCCAAGTACCGGGCCTGAGCTCCGAACCGAGACTCAGGCTGGCACCTGTCGGAAGGCCCGACACCTGGGTGAATTCCGACCAAGTCTCGGACCCGTCGTTGTCCTGGAGCGTGAAGGTCGGATTGAGCAGGATCGGAGTGTCCTCGTCTCCCGTACTCGCGCCATTGATCGTGCCGGAATCCGTCACCGGGTTGAGATTTACTTTGAAATCCACTGAGGTATGAGCAGTCGATCTCCCTGCACTCTCGGCGGAGATGCCGGTGAGCGTGAGGGTAAAGGAGCCCGAAGCCTGCGGCGGTGGCGTGAAGGTCAGCCCATTGAGCTGCGCCGGTGTGAGAAGCCAGCTGCCGTCGGTCTGCTTCGTACCCGCATTGAGGCTCGCGCCGACCGGTACTCCGCTGAGCACGAAGCTCAGGCTCTCCGATCCATCGGTGTCCTGCAAAGCGCCACCCAGGCCTGTGAGGCTGATCGTGGTGTCCTCGCTGCCGGAGAAATTGACCACCGTTACATCCGGTGCGTCCGCCACGGCATCGACCTGGACCCGGAAGGTCGCTTCGCTCGTGGCGGTCCCTCCGGCGCTTTCTTGAGTGATGGCAGTCAGGGTGAGAGCAAATGTGCCCGAGAAGTTCTGCGGCGGGGTAACGGCAAGGTGTGGCAGGTCGGATGGAGACACGATCCAGGTTCCATCCGCCTGGCGCGTGCCATGGTTGAGGGTGGCCCCAGCCGGCATATCCGAAATGACCACCGACAGCATTTCGGAGCCGTCGCGGTCAGTCAGGGCTGCCGAGAGATTCAGGGCGATCGGCTGGTCTTCCAGACCCGATTCATCACGGGCGCTCACGACGGGTGTGTCGGCCGCGGCATCCACCTTCACCTGGAACGTGGCATGGGTAGTCGCCACCGAGCCGTTTGACGTCTCGCGCGCATGGGCCTGCACGGTCAGATTCATGTTCCCGCTCCAATCGGCGGGCGGCGTCACGGTCAATCCGGTGAGTTGCGACGGCGTGAGCGTCCAGCTGCCGTCACCGTTGTTGATGCCTTTGGAGAGCCGCGCGCCTTCCGGCAGTCCCGCGATCACGACGGAGAGCACTTCCGATCCGTCAGTGTCGATCAGAGATGCAGAGAGGTCGAGCGTAATCGTCCCGTCCTCCTGACCGGTCGCGTCATGCACGGTCACTCTCGGGGCGTCCGCAGACGGCGTGATCGAAACGGCAATCGTCCGGCTCGTCTCCTGCGGGTCGCCGTTGCTCGTTTCCCGGGTTGTCGCGTCGACCTTCAGAACGAAGGTTCCGTATGCGTTCGAAGGCGGCACGAAGCGCAAGCTCGCGATGTTCGCCGGATCGATCGACCACTTTCCGTCAACGACATTTATGATGCCGTCACCCTCGAGACGAGAGCCTGCCGGCAGACCGGAGATGACAATTGACGTGACGGTCTCGCTCCCATCGCCATCTCCTGTGGTAACGGAGAGATTGAGCGGCACCGCCGTATCCTCTACGCCGGTTGGCGGGTTGGCGCTGATGACGGCATCATCGGCGACCGCAACGACCTCCACATTCAGCGCAGTCTTCGTGGTCGTCTTGCTGCCCGTGGCTTCCATCGAAATTGCGATGACTTCCAGTTTGATCGTGCCGGAGAAATCTGCCGGAGGCGTCAGGCTCAGGTTATTCAGCTGGTCGGGTCGCAGAACCCACGCCCCGGTCATCGGATCTTTCACACCGGCCGACAAATTTGCGCCTGCGGGCACGCCTTCGATGCGGATGCCGAGTGTTTCCCTGCCGCCATCCGTGTCCTGGATGCCGGCTTTGATCGACAAGGCGATGCTACGATCCTCGTCGGTTCTTGCGTCCTCGATTTTCAGGTCCGGTGCCTGTGCAACAGGAGGGCTGACGGGTACTGTGCCCGACCCGTCGCCACCGGTGCCTCCACCTCCACCGGCAGGCGCCGTGACCGTCACCGGGACCACTTCGCTCGCCTCGGATTGGTCACCCTCCCGCTCGACACCGACAGCCGTCACGGTCAGGTTGAAGCTCCCGGTGAACCCGGTAGGCGGACGGATGGAGAGTGTCGGCAGAGCCTCGACCGGAACGAGCCATAATTTGTCACCGGCCGGAATGCCGGCCGAGAGGGTTGCTCCGTCCGGCACATCCCGAATCCAAATGTACAGCGTTTCGGAGCCATCGGTGTCGCCAGGGACGGCGGTGATGTGGAGCGGAATCCGACCCTCATCCGGGTTGATGCTGTTGTGACCTGTGCCATTCGCCGCTGAGAAGGTCAGCACGGGCGTATCGGCATCGCCGGTCGGATCCACCACCATCTGCCCGCCGATCGTGGCCTGTACGCCACCACTATCCTCGATCGTCATTGTGACATGCAGGGTGGCAGCCCTGTCGCTGTCGTGGGGCATGGTCAAGGTCACGCCGGCCATGTCGCGAGCGGAGATCTTGTAGAACCCGTCCCCATCGGCGCTGACAACAGTTTTATCTGCCAGGCGCAGGACGGCGCCGCCGGGGATCCCGCTGATGAGAATGTCACCGACAACCTTCTCCGAGTTGTCGCTGTCTCGCAGACCAGGGTTGAGATGCAGCGCGATAGGCTGATCCTCCGTCCCATGCATGGTCCCCCAGTTTCCGGAGGTTCCGTCGAGACCGCCCACGGCAGGGACATCCACCACTGCCTTCACCTCAACGGGGAAGTTGACGGGCGTTGTTGCCTGGTTGCCTCCCCGCTCCTCCTGCGAGATCGCAGTGACAGACAGGTTAATGGTCCCCGAAAAGTTGGCCGGCGGCAGCAGCGTCACCAGCCTGGCCTCGTCGGCCGTCAGGGACCAAACTCCCGGACCGCGATAGGTGCCGTGGGAGAGGATTGCGCCGTCAGGCACTCCCCTGATCACGAAACTGAGCGTCTCGGATCCATCGTTATCCGGCAGGGTAGCCGTGAGATTGAGAGCGATCGGGTTGTCCTCGAAACCGCTGGCGCCGGTAACATCCATGACGGGAGCGTCGGCGACGGCCCGTACCGTCACTGAAATGTCCTGCGGCTCGCTTTCGGCTCTGCTGCCATTGGGCTCCGCCGAGATGACGGACACCTTTACGCTGAAGTCTACGTCCGAATGCGCAGGAGGCGTGATGGTCACGCTGTTCACCCGAGCGGGATCGACCGACACGCTCCCGTCGACGATGGACAATTCCACGCCGCCGGCTCGCACCACCGCTCCAACCGGAATGCCCGTGATCCGGAAAGCGACGATTGTTTCCGAACCGTCCCGATCCGTGGTCCAGGCCGCCATGTTCAGTGGGATTGCAGTGTCCTCGTCGCCCACCGCTGGAGCAACGCGCAGTCCCGGCGCATCGGCCACCGCATCGACCGTTACCTGGAAGGGCACTTCTCGCACTTCCGTTTTGCCGGTCGACGTTTCTTTAGCGGTCGCTTCTATCTTTAGATTCAGCGTGCCTGAGAAGTCCGCCGGCGGCTTCAGAGATAGGCTCGAAAGATCCTTTGCGTCTACGAGCCAGGAACCGTCCGACTGGAATGTACCCTTCGTCAGGGACGCCCCGCTTGGCACGCCGTAGATCCTGACGGTCAGGGTTTCCGATCCATCCGTATCGACCAGCGAGGCCGAGAGGTTGAGTGCAATCTCCTGATCTTCCTTCCCGGACACGTCCGTAGCGCTCACGTTCGGCGCATCGGTCACCGCTCTAACCTTGACGTCGTAAGTGCCTGTTACATCCTGGCTGATCGTCTTCCCGTTACCAGTGTCGTTCAGGGTTGCAGTGAACGTCAGGGTGAAATCTACGTCGCTGTTTTCCGGCGGTTTGATCGTTACCAATCCCGCTCGGAGATCCGCGGTGGAAACCGTCCAGACTCCGCCCACCAGCGTTCCCCCACTGAGCGTAGCGCCTGGAGGAACACCGGAAATCTGCGTGACGTCGGACCACTTTTCCGATCCATCATTGTCGGGCGTATCGAACTTCGGACTAAGCTTGATCGACGTATCCTCATTGCCACTGACGGAGCCGCTGATGCTGCCGTCATCCAGCACCGGATCGAGATTCACGGTGAAGTTGGCCGAGTTCAGAGCCTTCGCCGCCCTGGGATCGCTCTCCGTCGCAACGGCCGTCAGCGTCAGATTGATTGTGCCAGATATGTTCGCCGGCGGTGTGAGGACCAGGCCTTCGAGCTGGGCCGGCGTGAGAAGCCAGCGGCCGTCCCCCTGTTTGATGCCGGCATTGAGCGTTGCACCCGAAGGCACGGTGAGCAGGAAGCTCAGGCTCTCCGAACCGTCGATGTCGTGCAGGGCCCCACCCAAACCCGTGAGGGTAACAGGCTCGTCCTCGCGACCGGAGAAGTTCGCCACCTTGACGTCAGGGGTATCGGCAACCGCGCCGACCTGCACGCGGAAGTCGACCGTGCTGATCGCCGTATCGCCGCTGCGCTCCTTGGAGGTCGCCTCGATGCGCAGGTTCAGGGGACCGGAAAAATCATGGACTGGAGTGAGCGCCAAGCGCGGAACGTCGGCAGGAGACACGCTCCAGCTGCCGTCCACCTGGCGGGTGCCGTGGGACAGCGATGCGCCAGCAGGCACGCCGAAGATGACGACCGACAGCACCTCCGAACCGTCCTGGTCCTTCAGCGTCGCCGAGAGGCCGAGCGGAATCGACGTATCCTCAAGGCCGCCAACGTCATGTGCTGTGATCTGCGGTGCATCGGCAACCGCCTCCACGTCGACCTTGAACGGGGCGCGGACGATCTCGGACGATCCGTTGGAGGTTTCCCGCGCCTGCGCCACCAGGGTCAATGCCATGGTGCCGCTCCAGTCGACCGGCGGCGTCAGGGTCAGTCCGGAAAGCTGTGAGGGCGTCAGGGTCCAGCTGCCATCGCCATTGTCGATGCCGGCGGAAAGACGTGAACCGGCCGGCAGTCCCTCGATCACGACCGAGAGAACCTCCGAGTTGTCGGTATCGGTCAGGGCTGCCGAGAGGTCGAGCGCAATCGGCCGATCCTCTTTCGTGGCCGCATCGTGCACGCTCACGTCGGGAGTGTCGGCGATCGCCTCGACGTGGACCTGGAATGGTGAATCGGTCGTCGCTATCGCACCGTTCGTGCTCAGCGCGGTCGCGCGCAGGGTCAGGTCGATCGGGCCAGAATAGTTCTTCGGGGGCAGGATGGAAAGATCGGCCAGATCGGCCAGGTTGACCTGCCAGCTGCCGTCGGCGGCACGAGAGCCGTGCGACAGCGACGCGCCCGCCGGGACCCCAAGGATGCTCACCGACAGGACTTCCGAACCGTCCGTATCGGTCAGGGCCGCGGAGAGGCTCAAGGCAATCGACTTGTCCTCCCAACCGGAAGCATCATCCGTGTTGACCACGGGGGCATCGGACACGTTGTCGACCTGTACCTGGAAGTTGGCGCTCCGCGTCGCCGTCGAGCCGTTCGAGCTCTCGCGGGCGGTCGCCTGAAGCGTCAGGTTGATCGTTCCGGAGAAGTCCGATGGCGGCGTGATGGAAAGATGGGTCAGATCGGCGGCAGACACCTCCCAACTGCCGTCAGGTTGCCGAGTCCCGTGCGAGAGGGATGCGCCAACCGGCACGCCGAGGATGCTCACCGACAGGATTTCCGATCCGTCGTCGTCGACGAGCGCGGCCGAAAGATCGAGCGGGATCGGCTGATCCTCATCTCCGGACACATCGGCCGCCGACACCGCGGGAGCATCGGCAACGGCGGCGACGGCGACCGTATGGGTTCCCGTCACCACCCGGCTGACGCTCGTGCCATTCGCACTGTCGGTCAGCGTCGTTGTAAGGGTAAGGGTGAAATCCTCATCGCTGTGCTCGGCCGGTCGGATCGTTACGAGTCCAGCGCGCAGATCGGCAGTCGATACCTGCCAAACACCAGGCGAGACTTCGCTGCCACGGTTGAGCGCAGCACCCGGCGGCAGGCCGGCGACCTGGGTGAACTCCGACCATGTCTCCGAGCCGTCCGCATCCGGAGTCGCAAAGGTGGGCCGGAGCAGGATCGTCGTATCTTCCGATCCCTCACTCATGCCGCCGACAGAGCCGGCATCCACGACCGGATCGAGACTCACCGTGAACGTGGCGGAGGAACGGGCGCTTGGCACGCCCGGCTCGCTCTCGGTCGCGACGGCCGTGAGCGTAAGGGTGAATTGTCCGGATGCCTGTGGCGGCGGGGTCAGGGTCAGACCTTCGAGTTGTGCAGGCGTCAGGGCCCAGCGCCCCCCACCAAGCGCCGTGCCGGCACTGAGTGTGGCTCCGGCCGGAACACCGCTGAGCACGAAGCTGAGGCTCTCAGAGCCATCCGTATCACGCAGTGCACCGCCGAGGCCGGCAAGGCTCACCGGCATGTCCTCCTGGCCATAGGCATCGGCGACCATCACGCCGGGCGTATCAGCCACCGCATGCACCTGCCCCTGGAAGGACGCTTCGACGATAGCCGTCGCGCCGTTCAACTCCTGCGACGTCGCGTGCAGTTTGAGGCTGAAGGTACCCGAGAAGTTCGGAGGTGGGATGAGCGCCAGATGAGGCAGGTCCGCGGGAGACACGCTCCAGCTGCCATCGGACTGGCGCGTGCCGTGCGTCAGAGAAGCGCCTTCGGGAACGCCGAAGATCTTGACCGACAGCAGCTCCGATCCATCCGTATCGGCCAAGACGGCCGAGAGATCGAGAGCAACCGGCTGATCCTCCCTCCCTTCTGCGTCGGTGACCTGCACAAGCGGAGGAGAAGCCGCGATGTCGCGCGGCTCTTCCGGCGCCGGCTCGTCCGTCGTAGGTCGCGTAGTCGTATCCTGCTCATCCGGCGACGGGACCTGCGTCATAGCTTGGTCCGATTCCGGGGCGATCGGAGAGCCCGGTACAGGCGAAGTATAGCCCGACGAACCGCGGGCCGTTGCGATCCTCGGCGGTGCGAGGGTGTGTGTTGCAGCCGATGAAACCAGGGTAGACGGCTCAGGCAACGGGGCATCGAGTGCCATCGACGTGCCTGCTTGAGCCGGTGCGTCCAGCACGTCCAATGGCGCGCCCGCCGGACGCTGCGTTGGCTCTGTGGTAAGAGGCATGATGCCATGCGATCCACCCGAGCCTCCTCCGGATGGTGCTCCCGGCACCATGCCGAAGGCCGCAACCGCCTCCGTTCCCCCGACAAGATTGCCGCTGGCGCCGCCGTCGCCTACGGGAACCGTGCGCTGCACGGCACGCAGGGCGCGCAGGGCCTCCTCATCGACGACGCTGGCGTCGAATGGAATGGTCAGGTCAGGTTGCTGGGTCATGGGTGTGCTCAGCGTTCGTGGAAGGATGCCGCCATGGCCGAATAGATCGGCTTCAGCAGGTACTGCAGCACCGTCTTGGTGCCCGTGGTGATGTCCGCCTGGACGGTCATGCCAGCGACGATCCGCGCATGACGCGGATCGTGGCCGACATGCTGCTGTTTAAGAGCGATGCGCGCGCGATAATGCGGCTGCCGCTGCTCGTCGAGGAAGGTGCCCGCCGAAACGCGCTCCACTTGGCCCTCGACGGAACCGAAGCGGGCATAGTCGAAGGCCTGGACCTTCACGTGCACCGGCTGACCGACCTCGATGAAACCGATGTCGCGCGGCATCAGCCGGACGTCGGCCACGAGTTGCGTGTCCTGCGGCATGATCTCGGCGACCAGCCCGCCGGGCGGCAGGACGGTACCGGATCGATGGACCGCCAGCCCGCGCACGACGCCGCCGATGGGCGCGCGCAGCATGATGCGCTCGGCACGGTCTTCCAGCTTGCGGACGACTTCCGTCGTCTCGGCAATGTCCAACGCGACGCGCGCCGCTTCCTGACGGGCCTCGTCCACCGCGGCGGACTGCGCCTCGACGACGCGGGCTTCAGCCTCGGCCAGACTGCGTTGCGCTGTGGCGCGCTGTCCGGTCAACCGCTCATGCTCGGCCTTCGCACTCATGGAAAGCCGCTGCGCTTCCAGCACCGAAAGGCGGGTCGTCAGGCCGTTGCGGGCGAGTTCCTCGCGAATCCCGAGTTCCTTGGAATGCAGCTCCATCTGCTCCTGCACGGCGGCGATCTGCCCCGCCATCGTCGCCAGATCGCCGCGTCGCTGCGCCACCTGCTCCTGCAGAACCGACACGCGATCGGCCAGAGCCCGCAGGCGCGCGTTCAATGCGGCGCGCTGCGGCTCGACAAAGCGACCCGACGTCAAGGGGGGGACGGTCTGCGCATCCCCGCCCGCATGGGCGACCATCCCGGCCGCCGGTCCCTGGCGGCTGCGCGTATCCATGGCAAGGACATTGCCATCTGCGGCCGCCGCAAGGCGTTGCGCCTGCAACTGCAGGGACTCGAGCCGGTGACGCGCCTGCGACAGCTCGGATTGCGCCACAGCATCATTCATACGCAGCAGAGGCTGCCCCGCCTCGACCGCCTCGCCTTCGTCCACAAGCACCTCGGCGACGATTCCGCCCTCGAGATGCTGAACGGGCGCGGGCGCGGCCGTCGGAGTGATCTCGCCCACGCTCACTGCGACCTCCGGTACATGGGCCAGGGCCGCCCAGGTCAGGCCCGCGGCAACAAGGAGCCCGGTGCCGAGCACCACGGCTCGCTCCAGGCCGCTGACGCGCAGCTCTTCGAGCGCCAGCACATGACCGTCGGGACGCGGCTGGCGGCTGGCACGCGGCAAGAAGCGCCGGTCGACGCTCGGAGGCAGGATTTCGCCGTTGGCGAGAGATGTTGCGGTCTTGCTCATCATGCAACTTTCGAGCTGTTGGCAGCGGACAGGTTCGCGAAGGCGGCATTCGCCAGCGACGGGCCGATGGGAGCTCTTGTGGGACGGGGCCCGCCGGGAGCCGTCTGCTGGTCGAGTTCTTCCACCTGCCCATCGCGCAGGCGCAGGACGCGATCCGCCAGCCGGATATGGCTCGGCCGGTGCGTTGCCATGAGGATGGTGCAGCGGCCGCGGCGCGACGCGATGACGTCGGTGAAGGCCTTCGCGCAGGCGTCGTCGAGCCCGGCGACCGGTTCGTCGAGCAGCAGGATCGGCGCGTCGCGCAACAAGGCACCGGTGAGAGCGATGCGCTGCAGGATGCTGCGCGGCAGCCGGCCGCTCTGGTTGTCGCCGACACGGGTGTCGAAGCCCTGGGGGAGAGACTCGATCGTCTCCAGCACGCCGGCCTCCTCAGCCGCTGCGCGCAGTTCCGCGTCGGACGCACTGGGGCGGGCGAGACGCAGGTTCTGCGCCACGGTGCCGTACAGAAGCCCCGGCGATTGCGGCACCCAGCCGATGCTGCGACGGAGTACGGCAGGGTTGAAAGAACGCACGTCATGGCTGTCGATTCGCACCAAACCGCCCTGCGGCCTGTAGAGACCGGCGATCAGCAGCAGCAGAGTCGACTTGCCGCTGCCTTCGGCACCCGTCACGGCGACGACCTGTCCCGGCTGGATGGCGAAGCTGGCACCGGCCAGGACCGGCTCGGATTGCGGGAGATAGCGCAGGGTCACGCGCTGGAACACGATGGCGCCCTGCTCCGGCGGTGCCATGCGCGCCTCGAGCGGCGGAGGCCGCTCGGTCTCCAGAGCCATCAGCCCATCGACCTGGCGGATGGAGGCCTGCGTCTGTTCCCAACGGGAGAGCATGACGAAGCAGGTCTGCATGGGGCCGAGAATGCGCCAGATCAGCATCATGCCGGCGATCAACGCGCCGGCCGTCATGGCGCCTGCCAGAACCGAAAGCACCCCCATGACCACGGCGGCCAGCCCCGACAGGGTGACCAGCGCCTGGCTCGTGGCGAGCACCGAACCGGCGAGCGTGCTGACCCGCGCCGAGGATACGGCGGCCGCAGCGGCTGCAGAGGAATAGCGGTCGATCCAGCGTTCCTCCGCTCCAACGAGCTTGAGGGTCCGAACGGTTTCGAGCGCTTCCACTGCCAGCGCTTCTCTCATCTGGTTGGCGCGGGCGGCCTGCTCGATCGCCAGTCGCATCGGTCCGCGGGAGATCAGGAACAGGATGACGAAACCCGCAGCCGTGCCCACGGGCACGAGCGCGATCCAGCCTCCCAGCACCAACATCAGGACGATCACCAGCAGGGTGAAAGGCATGTCGAGCAGAGCGACGGCGAAACTGCCCGTGAGGAACTCGCGGATCGCTGCGAAATCGCGGAGGCGCGACACCTGGGAGGCCGTTCCTGCCCGCTCCACCAGCGCGGTCGGCAGTGACATGAGCTGCGTGAAGACAGCGCTCGGCACGAGGCGGTCGAGCCGCTCGGCAATGCTCAGCAGAGCGCGTTGCCGGATGGCGCGGAAGGCAACCTCGAGAAGGATGGCGGCCGCTGCGCCCGCAACGAGCATCGGCAAGGTTTCCGGGCTGTAGCCCGCGATCACGGTATCAAACACCGTCATGGTGAACACGGGTACGGCGAGACCAAGCACCGCCATCAGACCGCTGACGCCGAGCAGGGCGGGCAGATCGCCGCGGAAGCGTCGTGCAATGCCGCTGAACCAACTCTGACGCGGGGCCCCGGCGTCCGTATCGATGACGAGCATCAATGTGCCCCGTAGCGCATCGGGATCGCAGGGCTCAACCTCGCCGGTCGCACCGTCGAGGAGCAGGACCTGCCCCTCTTCATCTCGATAGACGATCGCCGCCGCATCGCCCGCCGGGAGCAGGATGGCAGGCAGACGCCTCGGATCCAAGGTGCCCCGCGACAGGCGCTCCATCCGGGTCGGATAACCGAGGATGGCAAGGGTGTTCCGCACATCGGTCAGGTCGATGTCCGGTTTGACGTGCGGGAGAGCCGACAGAAGATCGTCCGCACTGCCGGGCCATTCCATCAGCCAGAGCATGGTGGAGAGGCAGCGGGCGAGATCGGAGGGAGCCAGCAGATCGTCCGGCAGTTCCAGTGGGGCGCGCGAGCGGTCTTCTCTTATCGGGCTCATGACACGCGCTCCAACCGGCTGTCCCGGATCGCATAGACCCTGTCGGCGATGTTCAAGGTGGAGGGCCGGTGCGTGACGATGACCACCGTCACCCTGCCCCGCAGATCCGCCAGCAGGCGGGCAAGGCGGGCATCGCTGTCTCCGTCGATCTGCGATGTAATGTCGTCGAGGAGCAGGATGCGCGGCTCTTCCACGAGTGCACGAACGACGCCGATGCGTTGGGCTGCACCGCGCGGCAACGGCGTGGCGGCCACACCGACCTGGGTATGCCAGCCGCCCGGCAGAGCACTGGCAACCTGATCCAATCCCAGTTCCGTTGCCAGACGGAGGGCCAGGCCCTCCCGCTGCGGCTGGTGCATGGTCAGGTTCTGCAGCAGTGTGCCACGGACCAGCGCGGGATCGGGCGGCACCAGTGCGACCAGCCGGCGCGCCGGCCCGACATCGACCTCGGCGAGATCCTGTCCATCGATATGAACGCGACCGCTCGTCGCCCTCAGGTCGCCTGCGATCAGGCGCAGCAGAGCCGAACGGCCGGACCCGTTGGAACCCGTGATGCCGACGATCTCGCCGGGCTGCGCTTCCAGATTGAGACTGTCGAACAGCCAGTCGGAATAGCGAGGGTTGCGGAAGCGGACATCCTGCAGAAAGACGTGCCCCGCCGATATCTGCAACGACGGCCGGTCGGGGCTGCGCTCCTGCGGAAGGGCGCCAATCTCCGCGACGCGTCTCTTGCTCTCCTTGAGCGATTGCAGGCGCGACCACAGGGCAACGCCGCCGAGGAGCGGCTGCATGGTGCGACCGACCAGCATCGTGCAGGCGCCGAGGCCGCCGACGCTGAGATGCCCGTTCAGCACCATATGGCAGCCGAAGGCCGCCACGCCGACGGTGGCAACCTGGGCCAGCAGCATGCCGCCCTCCTGCCCCATCGAGATCGTGTGCGACAACTTCCGGCGCAGTTGGGCAGAGCCGATCTGCAAACGCTCGTAGCGCCGCTCGAGCAAGGGCTCGGCGCCCAGCACCTTCATGGAATGGATGCAGCTCAGGGTATCGAAGAGAAAGTTGAAGCGGCGCTCCTCGGCCATAGCGAGGTTATGGGCGGCGTGGCGCACGCGATGCCCTGTCAAAGCAGCCAGGAGTCCAACACCCGCCAGAAGCGTCAGAGGCACCAGGACGAGCGGACCGGCCAGGTACCAGATGCCGATGAGGTAGAGCAGCGCGAAAGGCAGGTCGAGCATCGCCTGAAGCGCCGGGCCAGACCATGCCTCGCGCAGGGTGCCGATGGCGGAGAGGCGCTCGGCGTAATAGCCGTTGCCATGCGCCTCCAGCGCCGACAGAGGAGCGTTCAGCAGGCACTGCATGGCCTGACGATGCGCCTGCGCCTCGGACGTTGCCGCGACCCGGGCGAGCACCCGACCGCGCACATGGCGCAACAGCGCCTCCAGCAGAACGGCGAAGGCCACCGTTGTGGCGAGCACCGCGAGGGTGCCGACGGCCTTATTCGGCAGGATCCGGTCGTAGACCTGGAGCAGCGCAACGGGAAGAGCCAGGGCCAGCAGAGTGATGAGCAGGGTCGCCTCGAGCACCGGGATCAGGAACGCGATCCCGAAGCGGCCGATCAGACCTCTGAACGGGCGTGTCAGCCAGGGGCCGGAGGACGCCATCGAGGGCGCCCCGGAAGAGACGGCGGACCGATCCATAATGCTACCAATGGCCTTTCGGCCGAGAAAATACTGACGATATCTTTGGTGAAATATACCGGGCTCTCACCGGTATGGCGGGGCGGCATCATGCCTTTGGACCGTTCTCAGCTCAGTGAGAGCCCAACCCGCCATAAGTATCAGCGTATTGCTACACTAGAATTCGGAAATATTTTCTTATAAGTCAACGCAATGTCATGCCCGACATGCCGTTAATGTTTTGGTAAAGTTAATATTGGTCGATATTTGCGTTGCTGAACGCTCATTCAGAGACGTTACGGAAATTTGAAATCAAATCTTATAACGTCCCTCAGGTTCCCCTTGCCGATGGCTCCGACCTATTCTCGAATGCCCGATCAGAGTGAGAGTCAGTATCCTTACCTTTCGGAAAGTCTGCCGGGTTTTCGTAATAGATGATCTCAATCATCAGGATCGACGGGAGGCGTTCCGTAGGTGTGGAACGACTCGACCGTCTTCATGCCCCAGGCCTGTCCCTTCTTGCGCTCCTCCTCCGTCCAGACGATCGGCTTCCAGTCCGGTGCGAGGATGAGGCGGGCGCCGGCGTTGCACACCTCGACCCGGTTGCCGCCGGGCTCGTAGACATACAGGAAGAAGGTCTGCTGAACCGCGTGCTTGTGCGGGCCGGATTCGATGGGCACCCCAGCCTCCAAAAAGATGTCTGCCGCTCTTAAGACGTCCTCGCGGCTGTCGAGGGCGTAGGTCAGGTGGTGGAACCGGCCTTTGGCTCCGGTATGATCGCGGGTGAAGGCGAAGTCGTAGCTCTTGTTGGTCAGCGTCATCCACATGCCGGCTTCGGTGCCGTCATTGAGGACGATCTGCTCGGTCAGTCGGCATCCGAGATACTGCTCATAGAAGATCCGGTTGGCCCGAATATCCGAGGCAAGGCAATTCAGATGGTCGAGCCGTCGGACATTGACGCCCCGAGCCGGAAAACGCTGGGCCTGGTTCTTCAAGGCCGGCTTCAGCTCCGGCGGAGCCTGATACCACTCGGTCTCGTAGTACAGCTCGACGACGTGCCCGTCCGGATCGCGGCACAGGAAGGCCGGGCCGTGGCCAAGATCGCCATCCGTCCAGCCGATATCGTGGCCGGATCCTTTCAGGGCAGCCACACGACGCTCCAATGCCTGCTGGCTGCGCGCGCGGAACGCCATGTGGCCCATGCCCGGCTTCTTCGACGCAGTGAGCTTGAGCGAATGGCGCTCGTAATCGTCCCAGCCGCGGAGATAGACCGAGTCGCCCTGCCGGCCGCTCACCGTCATGCCGAGCACATCGATGAAAAAGCGCAGGCTCTCGTCCGGCTTCGGCGTGAGCAGCTCAAGGTGGCCAAGATGGGCCAGGTCGAGCACCGGTTCGTCTTGCATCATGATGTCTCTCGCGCGCAACAATGGTTGCGAGGGAACCCGAAGGAGCTCCCTCGCCTACCCGATCAAGCTGCCTTTTTGGCTCCGGAGCCGGGGCTGCCCCACACTTCTTCGGCGATCTCGACGATCATGCGCAGCTTGGCCCACTGCTCGTCCTCGGCAAGCGTGTTGCCCTCCTCCGTGGAGGCAAAGCCGCATTGAGGCGAGAGGCAGAGCTGGTCGAGATCGACGTATTTGCTGGCCTCGTCAATCCGGCGCTTGATGTCGTCCTTCTTCTCGAGAATGCCCGTCTTGGAGGTTACAAGGCCCAGTACGACGGACTTGCCCTTCGGCAGGAAGCGCAGGGGCTCGAAGCCTCCCGCACGGTCCGTATCCCATTCCATGAAGTAGCCATCGACCGGCATGCGGTTGAAGAGAACCTCCGCGACCGGCTCGTATCCGCCGGACGCGATGAAGGTCGAGCGGAAATTGCCGCGGCACAGATGCATGGTGATCGTCAGATCGTCCGGCTTGTCCTTGAGCGCCTCGCGCACCATGCCGGCATAGATCTCGGGCTGCTTCTCCGGATCGTCGCCGCGCTGGCGCAGCATCTCGCGTTGCTCGGGGTCGCAGAGATAGGCGAACGAGATGTCGTCGAGCTGAAGGTAGCGGCAGCCGGCGTCGTAGAAGGCGTGAACGGCCTTGTTGTAGGCCTTGCCGACATCGGCATAAAAGTCGCCCATGTCCGGATAAACGCCCATGTTCATCATCTTCCGCCCGCCGCGGTAGTGAAGCATGCTCGGACCCGGAATGGTCATCTTCGCCACGCGATCCGTGTTGTCCTTCACGAAGCGGAAATGGTCGATCATCGGATGATGGCCGGAGAAGCCGACCTTGCCGATGACCCGCAGAGCCTTCGCAATGCCGACGCCGCCCTTGAAGTTCATGCCGGAATCGGCCTCGACGGAGGTGACGCCATCGAGATGTTCCAGGAAGTCGAAATGCCAGAAGGCGCGGCGGAACTCGCCATCCGTCACCGCCTGCAGGCCGATCTCCTCCTGGCGCTTGATCAGAGCCCGGATCTCGCGATCCTCGATCTCCTTCAAGGCCTCATCCGAGATTTCGCCATCATGATGCTTGTGGCGCGCCTCCTTCAAGGCGGCGGTCCGGAGCAGGCTGCCGACCATATCGGCGCGGAAAGGCGGTTTGGTGCGTTGCATGGCTATTCCTCTCGTTAGGTTGTTCTAATGCGCGGCCGCGCGCGCAGGCTTTTTCTTGGCGGTGACACCAAGATGCTGCTCAAGAGCTGCCGGATCCTCGATGAGGGACCGGCTCGAACCGGCGTGAACGATCGTCCCGCGGTCGAGAATGACAGCATTGTCGGTCACGCCCAGGATCTTCTGAGCGTGCTGCTCCACGACGACGGCCGACATGCCCTCCCCGCGGATGATGCGCTTCAGAGCTGCCAGCAGCTCTTCGATGATGATGGGCGCCAGTCCCTCCGTCGGCTCGTCCAGCAGCATGAGCTTGGGATTGAGCACGAGCGCGCGGGCGATGGCCAGCATCTGCTGCTCGCCGCCGGAGAGTTGGTTGCCGAGATTGGAACGGCGTTCCTTCAGGCGCGGAAACATCTCGTAGACCCGGCTCACGTTCCACGCCCCTGGACGTGCGACGGCGGTGAGGTTTTCCTCCACGGTCAGCGACTTGAAGATGTTGCGTTCCTGCGGCACCCAGCCGATGCCGGCATGCGCCCGCTTGTCGGGGCGCGTCGTCGTGACGTCCTGACCATCGAGCATGATGGTGCCGCCGCGTTGGCGGGTCACGCCGATGATCGTGTTGAGCAAGGTCGTCTTGCCGGTCCCGTTGCGGCCGAGCACCGCGAGGGATTCTCCAGGCTTGAGGGAGAGGTCGATCTTCGAGATCACGACCGCCTCGCCATAACCTGCGGAGACTTGGCTGAGCTTCAGAAGATCACTCATCGACGCTCTCCCCGAGATAGACGGCCCGGACCCTGGGATCGGTCGAGACCTCCTCGACACTGCCTTCGGTAAACAGCGCGCCATTGACCAGAACCGAGATCCGATCGGCAAAGCTGAAGACCAGATCCATGTCATGTTCGATCAGGAGGACCGAAACATCCCGCGGCAGGGCCGCCACCGTGGCAAGCAGTTCGTGACGCTCGGCCTCCGGCACGCCGGCTGCCGGCTCGTCGAGGAGCAGCACGCGCGGCCGGCATGCAAAGGCAACGGCAATCTCCAGAAGGCGCTGCTTGCCATAGGCCAGGTTCGAGGTGCGCTCATCCAGGACATCGGTGAGGCGGAAGCGCTGGGCGATCTCGACGATTTCGTCGACGATCTCGCGCTTGCTGCCGATCACGCGCCACCAGTCGCGCCCTCCTCCAAGCCGCTCCGACACGGCAAGGCCCAGGGTCTCGAGGGGCGTCATGGCCGGAAAGAGCTGGTTGATCTGAAACGTGCGGGCGAGACCGCGCTGGACCCGCAATTCGGGCCTAAGGCGCGTGATGTCCTCGCCTTCCAGCAGGATCTGCCCGGATGTCGGCGTGAGCACGCCCGTGAGGAGGTTGATGAACGTGGTCTTGCCGGCGCCGTTCGGACCGATGAGAGCATGGCGGGCACCCTGCTCCAACTTGAACGACACGTTGTCCGTGGCCACAAGGCCGCCGAAGCGCTTGATCAGGCCCTTTGTTTCGAGAGCGGCCGCCATATCAGACCTCCCGGGCTGTCGTTGTCTGCAACGGTTGCGGGCTATCCGCCGCCAGGCTGCGTCTCGACCGCGGCCACAAGGCCCTGATCCGATCCGTCAGCCGCTCCCGGCCAGCTAGGACGATGAGAACCAGGATGAGTCCGATCCAGAACTGCCAGTATTGCGGCGTCCAGGCCGAAAGGACATCCTGCAGCACCTTGAAGACAACGGCACCGATGAGCCCGCTATAGAGATAGCCGACGCCCCCGATCACAAGAACCAGCATCACGTCGGCAGAACGGTGGAAGGCAAGCACGTCGAGGGAGACGAATTGCGTCGTCTGCGCCAGCAAGGCACCGGCGACGCCCGCATAGGCCGCCGCCAGCGTATAGATCGTCACGAGGCGGCGGTTGACAGGAATACCTACTGCGCGGGCGCGCAGGGGATTGTCGTGGATCGAGCGCAGCGACAGGCCATAGGGCGACACGACGATCCTGCGCGCGAGAACGAAGAGGACAAATGTCACCACGAGGCTGTAGGTGTAGGCGACCGTCCCGAAGATATCGAACTCGAACAGGCCGAGGATCGGTCCCATGCTGATGCCCTGAAGACCGTCGGCACCGCCGGTCAGCCAGGACATCTTATTGGCCAGTTCACCGAGGACGAGGGCAACGCCCAGCGTCACCATCAGCTTCGTCAGGTCCGAGCCGCGCAGAACGAGGAAGCTGGTGGCGAATCCGAGGATGGCCGCAGCAATCGCGGCGACGCCCAGGCCGACAAGAGGATCGCCCACGCCGTTCCTGGCGAGAATGCCAGCGGCATAGGCACCCAGGCCAAAGAAGGCGGCATGTCCCAGAGACACGATGCCGGCATAGCCGAGGATCAGGTCCAGAGACAGGGCGAACAGACCGATGATCGCGATCTCGTTCAGAATGAGATGGCGCTCCGGCAGGAAGAACAGGGTCCCGGCCGCTACCAGCCAGAAGGCGATCTCGCCCAGGCTCCATCGACCCCTTCTGCTCAGCGCCGACCTGACTTTATCGGCAGTATTGGACTGCATCGGCTTGTTTCCTATCGGTTCAGCGCGCACGGGCGAACAGCCCCTGTGGGCGAAGAACGAGAACGACGATCATGAGCGTATAGATGACGAAGGCACCAAGGCTCGGCACGTAGTACTTACCGGCCACATCGGCGATTCCAAGGAGCAGGGAGGCCAGGAAGGGGCCGGTGATGCTGGTGGTCCCGCCGACAGTGACGACGATCAGGAAGTAGATCATGAACTTGAGCGGGAATGTGGGATCGAGCCCCAGAATTTCCGCACCCAAGGCTCCACCCAGGCCCGCCAAGCCGGAGCCGACCGCGAAGGTGGCGGCGAAGATCACGCTGACATTGATGCCGAGCCCGCGGGCAACACGCGGATCGTCGACCGCGGCCCTTAGGCGGCTGCCGAACCGGGTTTGGGTGAGGATGAATTGCAGGGCGACCACGAGAACGCCGCACACAGCGATGATGAAGCTTCGATACAGGCCGACCTGGATACCGAAAATCTCGACACGCCCTTGAAGCCACGTCGGGATCTGAATCATCTGCTGCTGCGATCCCATGGCGTAATCGACCGCAGCCACGGCCATGAATACCAGGCCGATCGAGAACAGCACCTGATCGAGATGGCTGCGCGTATAAAGCCGCTTGTAGAGCGTTCGCTCGAGCACAAGCCCTGCAAGAGCCGGCACGATGAAGGCCAGCGGGAGGGTCAGGAGGAACGGTACGCCATAGCGGTTCATCAGAACGGCCGTCACATAGCCCCCGGCCATGGCGAAGGCGCCGTGAGCCAGGTTGACGAAGTTCATGAGCCCGAGTGTTACGGCAAGCCCGCAGGCCAGCACGAACAGCAGCATGCCGTAGGCGATACCGTCAAAGAGGATGGTCAGCACCGTTCTCTCCAGGAAACGCGAGACAAGCGCCGCCTCCTGGCGGCGCTTGTCTCATGGTTGTCAGTTGGACTTTGCGGCTTTCACCGGGTCCTTGACGTTCGGGATGGTGGCGAATTCCACGTTGTAGAGCTCGCCGTCCTTGCGCTCGACCTTGCGTACATAGATGTTCTGGATGATGTCGCGGGTCTGCGGGTCGATGGATACCGGACCACGCGGGCTGGTCCAGCTCATTCCCTTCATGGCGTCGATCAAGGCCTGACCTCCGGCGCCGTTGGTCTTCTTCAGGCCCTCGTAGATCAGGTGCATGTCGTCATAGCCGCCGACCGCCATGAAGTTCGGCCGCATCCCGTTGTTCGCCTTCTTGAAGGCCTCCACGAACGCCTTGTTCTCCGGGCTGTCATGAGCGGCGGAATAGTGTTGGGTCGTGATCGCCCCGAGCGCCACATCGCCCATGTTGTTGAGCAGATCGTCATCCGTCACGTCGCCGGGGCCGATCAGCTTGATGCCGCTCTTGTCGAGACCGCGCTCGACGAACTGCTTCATGAACTGGGCACCGATGCCGGAAGGCACGAACACGAACAGGGCGTCCGGCTTGGCATCCGCTACCTTCTGCAGGAAGGGCGAGAAGTCCGGATTGGCGAGTGGCACCCGCAGGTTCTCCACCTGCCCGCCCTTCGCCGTGAAGGCTGAGGTGAAGGCCTTCTCGGCATCGATGCCCGGTCCATAATCGGATACGAGCGTCGCGACCTTCTTGATGCCGTTCTGTGCAGCCCATTCGGCCATCGGCACCGTGGCTTGCGGCAGGGTGAAGCTGGTGCGCACAATATAGGGGGAAGCCTCGGTGATCGTTGCCGTAGCCGCGGCCATCACCACAGCCGGCACCTTCGCCTGGGTGGCGAGCGGCGCCGGGGCAAGAGCCAGAGGCGTCAGGCCAAAGCCTGCCATCACGGCGATCTTGTCGTTGACGATCAGTTCCTGTGCTAGGCGCTTGGTCACGTCGGCCGTGCCGGTGTCATCCTTGACGATGAGCTGGATCTTCTTGCCGGCGACCGTGTCGCCCTTCTGCTGCATGTAGAGCTTCGCGGCCGCCTCGATCTGGCGCCCCGTCGAGGCGAAGGGACCCGTCATCGGCAGGATCAGGCCGATCTTTACCGTCTCCTGAGCCGATGCCGCCCCGGTCAGGGCCAACACGGCCGCAGCCCCTAGGAATGTGCGTCTCAACATATTTCCTCACTCCCTCTTTGGCTTTTTAGCCATTCACCTTAAGCGCGGATGCGCCGTTTGATGAGCGCAGAACCCGGCACAAGGTCCATGTCCCTCTGGTTTGTAAGCGCTCTTTCCAGATTACGATGGGCAATGCGCGCATGCTCGCGCATGATCGCCTCGGCCCGGCTCCCCTCCCGCCGTTCGATGGCGCTCAGCACGCAGCGATGCTGATCCTGGGCCACGGTCAGAATATGATGCAGCTCCGGCGAGCGGGACTGAACGGGAACCAGGGCGCTCGCTGAAGCAAAAGGCAGGGCGCTGGCCCGTTCGAGCTGCCGCGCCAGGGGCGGAGAGTCGGCCATATCGATCAGGATTCGGTGGAACCGGGCGTTCAGTTCGACATATTGCGAGAGGTCGATCTCAAGCATCTCACGGCGGATGACGTCATCGATTTCATCAAGACATTCAGCGGCATGGAGAAGCGCGGAACGGCTGGCGCCATGCTCGGCAGCAAGGCGGACGGCCAGACCCTCGAGGGTTCCCCGAATTTCGATGGAAACGAAGACCTCCTTTTCCGAGAAAGCCTTCACGGAAAATCCGCCGGACGGGATCGCCTCCAGCAGACCCTCTTCCTCAAGCCGGACGAGGGCCATGCGAACCGGGGTTCGAGAGACGCCGAGCCGCTCGACCATCTGCAGTTCGGACACCCGCTCGCCAGGGTTCAACGCCCCACGAAGAACGAGCTCGCGCAGGGCAAGCTGCGCCTTCACGGTCTGAGAGAGCGAGCGGTCGCTGGCTTTGTCCATGCTCATCAGGCTGCCCGATCCGCGGTGTCGATGGTGATGCTGCCGCCGGCGACCCGCGAGACGCAGGTGCAGAGCTTGGTATTGGCAGCCTTTTCCTCGTCGCTGAAGAACACGTCGCGATGGTCGACGATGCCGTCGACCTCCAGGATGTGGAGCGCACACAAACCGCACTCGCCGCGCCGACAGTCGGAGATCATCCCGACACCTGCGGTCTCGAGGGCATCGAGCATGGTCTGGTTCTGCGGAACGTCGACCACGAGGTTGAGGCGGGGAATGTTGACCTTGAAGGGCTGAGAGGCGAAGCGGCCACTGTTGCCGAAGGTCTCGAACCGCAACTGATCGACCGGACGGCCGCTCTGCTGCCATACGCGCTTCGCGGCTTCCAGCAAACCGATGGGGCCACAGACATAAAGCTCACCGCCGGGCGCCAGCCGAGCGATCTCGGAATCGAGATCCACCCTGCCACCATCCTCGTCGACGAACATCTGCAGCCGGTCGCCGATGCGCTCGCGCAGTTCGTCGGCGAGAGCGGCATCCTCTCTGCGGCGGCAGGCATAGAGCATCCGGAAATCGGCATGGATGTCGGCGAGCGCGATCGCCATGGTGTAGATCGGCGTGATGCCGATCCCCCCGGCGAGCAGGAGATATTCCGGTCGGCCCCGGCCGAGGTCGAAGTGATTGCCCGGAGTCGAGATGGTGAGTTGGGCTCCCGGCTTCAGGCTCCACATGTAGGAGGAGCCGCCCCGGCTGTCGCCGAGGAGCTTCACCGCAATCCTGTAGATGCCGTCCGTGCACGGTCCTACGATCGAATAGGATCGCACATCCGGCCGTTCGCCGATCTGCACCGTTACGTTGATATGGCTGCCGGGCTTCGGGATGATGAAGTCTCCCGAAGGCTCGATCTCGAAGAGCCGGATGTCGGGAGTGAGATCCCGTGTCCGGAGCAGCTTCGCGGCCCGCCAGTCGAGTTGCTCGGCCATCGTCGAACCTACTCGGCCGCCTGGCTCGGCACGTGAGGCTGCGGGCCGTATTCATCGTCCAGCATCCCGTCGATCAGCTTGCGCGCCCAGAGTGCGCCGGCATCAATGTTGAGATTGTAGAACGGCATCCGCGGATTTCTGTCGATCGCGATCTGCTGCGCCTCGAGCACCGCGTGATCCTGATCGTAGACACCCTTGCCGTCGTTGACATGGGCCTTGTTGATGTCCCGGGTCAGCTGCTCGTCGTCCGTGCGGAACGTTCTGACGAAGTTCCAGAAATAATGGCAGGTCTTGTCTGTCTCCGGCGTGATGGCGGCCAGGAAGGCTCCGTTGACGCCCTGCGAGCGGTCACCTTGAGGAGCGCCCGTCCCGGTCGCGGCGACGCCCACGTCGCCGACGACGACAGACGGCGCCTGGAAATAGATGATCTGCCACCGGTCCACATGCTCGCCCGGCCTGTCGAGATGCTTGGCCCAGAAGGGCGGCGGTTCGATATCGATCATCCAGCGCGTCACGGTCGCGGTGCGATCGGAATGCGTGACGTCGAAGGGTGCACTGGTGATCGCCTCGTCGCCGATGCTGCCGGCATGGACATAGGTCTCGTGCGTCAGGTCCATGAGATTGTCGATCACGAGACGGTAGTCGCATTTCAGGCTGTAGAAGGTGCCGCCCTCGCCCACCCAATCGGTGCCGTCGTTCCAATGGAAGTCCGGGATCTTGGTCGGATCCGCCAGAGCGGGATCTCCGGGCCAGAGCCAAACGAGACGATGCCGCTCGGCGACAGGATAAGAGCGGACGCAGGCCGATGGATTGATGGTCTTCTGCGCCGGCATGTAGGTGCATCGGCCGGCCGAATTGAAGACGAGGCCGTGATAGCCGCAGATCACCTGATCGCCCTCGAGGCGTCCCATGGAAAGCGGCAGCAGCCGGTGCCAGCAGGCATCCTCCAGGGCCGTTATCTGTCCGTCGGTGCGGCGATAGAGAACCACGTCCTTATCGCAGATGGTCCGGGCTGCGAGCTCATGTTCGATCTCATGGCTCCAGGCAGCGGCATACCAAGCGTTGAGAGGAAAGGCTTTGGCGTGCGTCATCTGTTTTCTCCCGCAAAACAGGTTGTATACAGACAAGAGACGGAAGCAACTATACTTGAGGCTAATGCGGGTGTTTCAAGAGGCTCTTCGAGACGATATTGCCCAGCCTGTATACACAAAATGAAAGCGCCATCGTGTGATGGCGCTCTCGGTCGTCGACAGGCTCAGTTGGACTTTGCGGCTTTCACCGGATCCTTGACGTTCGGGATGGTGGCGAACTCCACGTTGTAGAGCTCGCCGTCCTTGCGCTCGACCTTGCGTACATAGATGTTCTGGATGATGTCGCGGGTCTGCGGGTCGATGGACACCGGACCACGCGGGCTGGTCCAGCTCATTCCCTTCATGGCGTCGATCAAGGCCTGACCTCCGGCGCCGTTGGTCTTCTTCAGGCCCTCGTAGATCAGGTGCATGCCGTCATAGCCGCCGACCGCCATGAAGTTCGGCCGCATCCCGTTGTTCGCCTTCTTGAAGGCCTCCACGAACGCCTTGTTCTCCGGGCTGTCGTGCGCTGCCGAGTAGTGGTGGGAGGTGACGGCGCCAAGCGCCACATCGCCGATACTGTTGAGCAGATCATCGTCAGTGACGCTGCCCTCGGCCAGGAAGCGGATACCGCTCTTGTCGAGGCCGCGCTCCACGAACTGCTTCATGAACTGTGCGCCGACGCCTGAGGGCACGAAGGCCAGTAGGGCATCGGGCTTGGCATCCGCCACCTTCTGCAGGAAGGGCGAGAAGTCGGGGTTCGCGAGCGGCACCCGCAGGTTCTCCACCTGCCCGCCAGCCTTGGTGAAGGTCTCGGTGAAGGCCTTCTCGACGTCGATGCCGGGGCCGTAATCCGACACGATGGTGACCACCCGCTTGAGCCCCTCCTTCGCCGCCCATTCCGCGAGAGGCACCGTGACCTGCGCGGCCGTGAAGCTGGAGCGCACGATATAAGGCGACTGCTCGGGAATGATCGAGGTGGCCGCGGCCATGACCACTTCCGGCACCTTCGCCTGCGTCGCCAGCGGTGCCGTCGCCAAGGCGAGCGGCGTCAGGCCGAACCCTGCCAGGACGGAGACCTTCTCCTGAACGATCAATTCCTGCGCCAGGCGCTTGGTCACGTCCGCCGTGCCGGTGTCATCCTTGAGGATGAGCTGAACCTTCTTGCCGGCGACCGTGTCACCCTTCTGCTGCATGTAGAGCTTCGCAGCCGCCTCGATCTGGCGCCCCGTCGAGGCGAAGGGACCCGTCATCGGCAGGATCAGGCCGATCTTTAGCGTCTCCTGAGCCGATGCTGCTGCCCCACTGAGGGCCAGCATGGCGGCCGCTGCACTCGCGGCATTTATGAAAGTCCGTCGTAGCATTTCTCATTCCTCCCGTTTGAGCCTTCCCCAGCTTTCGTGTCGGGCACTTGCCGGCCTCTTGGTAGGAGTTGGGGAAGGAATGTCTTTTGTTTCTTCAATCCGCTATTCGGGCTTGATCCCGGTACGCTTCACGAGATCGCCCCACCGGGCCATTTCCTTGGCGATGTGATCGCGGAATTCGGCGGGCGTGCTGGTCCAGACCTCCGCCCCCTCCAGCGAAAGCCGCTCGGCGATCTCAGGGGCTGCCATGGCGGTTCTGATTTCGGTGTTGAGCCGATCCACGATGGCCTTCGGCGTTCCGGCCGGAACCAAGATGCCATACCATTGAGACGCTTCGAATCCGGGAAAACCGGACTCGGCCACCGTGGGAACATTGGGGGCTCCCTTGAGGCGCGACGATCCGGAGACCGCAAGAGCCCGCATCGTACCCGCCTCGACATGCTGAAGCAGGTTGGGGGCGCCCGTGAAGGTGAGTTGCACGCGTCCTCCGAGCAGATCTGTCACCGCGGGCGCCGTGCCCCGATAAGGAACGTGGGTCATCGTGATTCCGGCGCGGTCGGCCAGCGCCACCATGGCGATATGCGCCGCACTGCCGATTCCGCCGGAGGCGTAGTTCAGCTTGCCGGGGTTCTGCTTGGCGTACTCGATCAGTTCCTGAAGCGTCTTGGCCGGCACATCCGGGTGGACGACGAGCATGTTGTGCACATTGGCGATGCCGCTGACCGGCTCGAAACTCTTCACCGGATCGTAAGGCAGCTTCGGATAGAGAGCCGGGTTCACGGCGAACGTGCCGATATGGCCCATGACCAGGGTATGACCATCCGCGGCGGCACGGGCAACGGATCCCACGCCGACGGAGCCGCCGGCGCCGGGGCGGGATTCGACGATGACCGGATACTTGAGGGCGCCCTCAAGCCTCTGCCCGAGAAGCCGCGCCAGAATGTCCGTCGATCCTCCGGGCGTGAAAGGCACGACCAGAAGGATGTTCTGACTTGGATAGGTCTGGGCTGCGACGCGCACCGAATAGCCGGCGGACAGGCCGAAAGCCGCTGCTCCCATGAGGATCTGGCGGCGATTGATGGTTGAGTGGGCAGGTCCGCTAAGCGACTTGTTCTGCATATGGCGTTTCCTCTGGCTTCTTATTTTGATGGTGATCGGTATCGACGGTCAGATGTCGACAGAACGGCTTTTTCCGCCCTCCAGGGCGTCATGGGATCGATCCGGTGCGCCTGGAACCGTGACGCCAAAGCGGTGATCTCGATCGACTCGACGAGGCCCGCCAGCGCGAACGGATCGTTCTCCGCAAAGGCTTGAGCCGCCTCGCGGGATGGAGCCTCCAGCACGCCGAAATTGCCGATCGGCGTCTCGCCATCGTCTTCCGTCAGGGCGCTCCCGATCAGCACCCTGGCGAGCCCACCGCCGCCGGTAGCGACATGCTGACGATGCGCATCGCGATGCTGCTCCCGCAGATCGGTTGCATCTGTCCGATGGCGGCAGATCATGAGCCAGTACATGACGTCACGCCGCCGCAGCCGAGGCGGCGGTCGCCCGGTTTTCCATGACGATCATACCTGCCCCCGTCATGGAAGCCGGCACGAAATAATGTTTGTGCCGAACCAGCACGTCCGGGTCCATGGCGCCGCGCATGACGAGCCACATCATGAGTTCCGCACCCTCGCTGCCGAACATCTCGACATACTGCTCGCGCGACATGTTCGCGAGCTTGTCGGGATCGTTGGCGATATCGTTCAGGAAGGCCTGGTCGGCTTCCGGATTGACGAAGCCGGCCCGGGCGCCCTGGAGCTGGTGCGAGAGACCGCCGGTTCCAAGAATGACGAAGCGCTCGTCACTGTCATAGCTTTCGATGGCCTGGCGCAGAACGCGGCCCATCTCATAGCAGCGGCTCGGAAGAGGAATCGGATACTGGATGACGTTGACGAAGATCGGGACGACCTTCACCGGCCATTCCTCGGGCTTGCCCCAGAACAGCTCCATCGGAACCTGCAGCCCATGATCGACCTCGATCTCCTGGCAGATCATCGGATCGAACCGGTTCTCGACGAGTTTGTCGATGAAGTGCCATGAAAAGTCGACGGCTCCCTTGAACGGAGCAATGGCGCGTGGTCCCCACCCCTCGTCGACCGGGCGGTACTCCTCCGCGCACCCCACGGCGAAGGTCGGCACCTTGTCGAGGAAGAACGTGTTGCCGTGATCGTTGAAGATCACCACAGCCACGTCGGGTTTGTTCTCTTTCACCCATTCTTGACCTGGGATGTAGCCGTCGAAGAACGGTTTCCAGTCGGGCGTATCGCGCAGCCCCTTGTCGAGAGCGGCACTGATGGAGGGAACATGGGACGTTCCGAGGCCCCCGATGAGCTTTGCCATTCTTATTTCTTCCCTAAACGATCCCGCAGGAAATCCGCGTGCTCCATTCCCGCCTGATGCGCGCCGATCTCCGTGATGCGAACCGGATCGACGGCCGAGATTTTGAGAATGAAGAAGAGGTTGCCGCCCAGACGCACCATCTCCCGCCAGTTGCGGCTCATCACGGCTTCCTTCTCCTCGGGCGTGAGGCCGAAGCGGTCGAGATAGGCGCTCTCGTTCTCCCGGAACGCCTCCCGATTGGCGGGAGTGCCGAGTCCCATGGCCATCTTGTTGATGCGGTATCCGCGAAGCGACCGCTTGCGATCGAACAGCGGCGTGTCCGGAATACGATCCGAGCTTGGGTCCTCGCCCATCGGTTTCAACTCCCCAGTCGCGGCGCGATCTGCGCTCGTGTTGTCGTTCTTGAATCCGAGGAAGCGGAGCAAAGCCTCGGACACCTGCTCGGGCTGCTCCAGGAGGGACATGTGTCCGCTATCCTCGATCACGACGAGTTCGGCGTTCGGGATTACGGACGCCATCTCCTCATGTTGGGCGAGCGGGCTCCAGCGATCCTGACGCCCGACCATCACCAGGGTCGGGCAGGCGATGTTCGGAAGATGCGGCCGCACGTTCGGCCGGTTCAGGAGCGCCTGGATCTGCCTGTCATGCTGCTCGGGCGTAGCGCGCATGACCATGGCCTTGAGCGGAGCAAGCAGGGTCTGATCCTCGACCCGGCCTTCATGAAGCATCGGCGGCAGCCACCTGTCGGCGAGGGCTTCCATACCCTCGGCAAAGGCCAGATCGATCATGACCTGGCGCTTTGCTTCCTCCCCCTCCCGTCGAGCATCAACGCCCGTGTCGATCAGAGCGAGCTTCTCGATGCGCTCGGGAGCAAGACGCGCCATCTCCATGGCCACGCGTGCGCCCATCGAATGCCCGATTGCGATCAGAGTCCCGTCAGCGAGCGCCAGCGCGGAACGGGCCATGGCCTCGATGGAGGCGAGTTCCGAGAAATCCGCAATGCGGATGTCGGCATAGGGCTCGAGAGCCGTCCTTTGCGCCTCCCAGATGCTGGCATCGCAAAGGAGCCCCGGCAGCAATACGATGGTCGGCCTTTTGCTCATGTGTCCGTGTATCTCTCCTCCCGGCAGGCAAAGATGAGCCAGGGGTCAAAGATGAAGCAAATGGTTTATTTTGAAGGATTGATGAAAATCCTTCATGAGCCTGACGGTTACTGCTTCGGAATACCGGCCTTTTCGATCACCGCCCGCCATTTCTCGATATCAGAGCGAAGGCGCTCGCTCAGTTCGGCAGGAGTCTCGCTGCGGGCCTCGATGCCAAGATCGAGCAGGCGAGCCTTCACGTCGTCCGCCTTCAGAATGTCCTGCAGGGCCTTGTTCAGGGTGTCGATGATAGGCTGGGGCGTTCCCTTGGGGGCGAACAGGGCGTTCCACGATGTCACGTCGAAGCCCTCGATCCCGGACTCCCGCACGGTCGGAACGTCGGGCATGGCGGCGGAGCGGCGCGGCCCGGAGGACGCGATCGCCCTCACCTGCTTGCCCTCGAGCCCCGACTTCACGGCCGCCTGGCTGTCGATGAGCAGATGGGTATCGTTCCTGAGCAGGGAGACCAGCGCATCGGGCGTGCTGCGGAACGGCACATGGACCAGATCGACTCCTGCCTCCGACTTGAAGAGAACCGAGGAGAGGTGCTGGCTGCTGCCGACCGCGACCGTGGCGACGTTCAGCGTTCCTGGCTTGTCCTTCGCCTGCTGAAGGAAATCCTTGAGACTCTTGAAGTTCGAGTCCGCATTGACGACGAAGAGGAAGTCGAACGTGCCGAGGGTGGAAACCGGGACGAAGTCGGACTGCGGATCGAACGGGAGCTTGGCGAAAAGCGGCACGCTGATCGCGGTGCCGTTCGTCAGCATGGTCAGGGTGTATCCATCAGGAGCGCCCGAGAGTGCGGCTCGGGCCGCCGTGATGCCGCCGGCTCCCGGCATGTTCTCGACGATGAAGCGCTGCCCGAGGTTCTCGCTCAGCTTTTCGGACACGATGCGGATCGTGATGTCGGCCACGCCGCCGGCTCCGAAGGGAACCACCACTTTCACGGGGCGCGTGGGATAAGCCGGCTGCGCCTGCACAGGAGCGGATGCTCCGAGGCCCGCCACCATGGCGAGAGCCAGCAGAGATCGTCTCGTGACCGTTCCGAACATGATGTGTTTCTCCCTGATCATTTCATGTGCTGCATCGCCGCCGCCGGCAGGTCTCGTGTCGCGGCTTTCAATCCGCAAAGCGGAAAAGGCGCGCCGGGTTTTCGACGAGAAGCTTGTGCTGAACAGCCGGATCCGGCGCGTAGAGCGGGATGAGATCGACCAGATCGCCATCATCGGGCATGACCGGCACGTTCGGGTGCGGCCAGTCCGTTCCCCACAGGACGCGATCCGGCGCCGCATCGATCAGGGCCTTGCCGAACGGAGCGACATCGTGGAAGGGCGATCCCGCGCGTGAAATGCGCTCAGGGCAGGTAACCTTGACCCAGCACTTCTCATCGCTCCGCACCAGATCGAGCAACGCCACGAAGGCAAGCTGATCGAGGCCGAGGCCCGCATCCACGACGCCCATGTGATCGAGCACGTATGGAACGGGCAGCGCCATCAGCCTGGGTCTGAAGTCGGGAAGCAAGGTTGCGGGAAGATAGAGATCCACGTGCCAGTCGAGGGCAGCAATGCGCTCCACGATCCTGTCGAAGGAGGACATGTCGGGCGCCTTGCCGAGACGCGGCAGGAAGGTGAAGCGGCATCCGGTCATGCCCGCGTCGGCAAGGCGCCGGAGATCCTGGTCGCTGAACGTCTCATCCACGTTCGCGACGCCCTTGTAACGCCCGTTGCTCTGGGCGATGGCATCGGTCACGACCCGGTTGTCGCGTCCATGGGGCGTCGCGTTGACGATCACCGCCCGCTCGACACCGAGACGATTATGCAACGCGCGGAACATCTCCAAAGGCGCGTCCGGTGGCGTATAGGGCCGCTCCGGCACATAGGGATAGCGCTCGTTAGGCCCGAAGATGTGACAATGGGTGTCGCAGGCCTTCGGCGGCAGCTTGAAGGATGGAACGTGCGGATCGGGATGCGGAGGCGGGATCGTCGGCGCTGACGTCGTTCTGATGCACTGACCTTCATGGAACGGGTTTGGCCGCCCATGAAATGCTTCAGCATTAAAATGAAGCAAATGGTTTGTTTTTGGCTATTAGTGAATATACTTCATATATTCCGACGAACCGAGCCTTTGCGTCCCCTTGAGCGAATGAACCCGATGCGCATCGACTTTCTCGGCCTCCACGCCTTCGTCGCCATTGCCGAGCGCGGCAGCTTCCAGCACGCGGCGGCGCATCTCAATCTGTCGCAGACGGCCCTCAGCCACCGGATCCGCAAGCTCGAAGAGGACCTCGGCGTGAAGCTTCTGTCCCGGACGACCCGCGAGGTCTCGCTGACCCAGGCCGGCCTCAATCTTCTGCCCAAGGTGAAGGAGACCATCGAAAGCCTCGCGGGCTCCCTGGACGAGCTCCGCCATGAGGGGCGCAGCCGCCAGGAAACCTTGTCGATCGGATGCCTTCCCACCATTGCATCCGGCCGCCTACCCAAGGCGCTGCGACGCTTCCAGGAGCGGCATCCGGATGTGATGCTCCGGATCTACGACAACTCCGCGACCGAGATCAGCTCTCTCGTCCATGACGGCACAATAGCCTTCGGTATCACCCTCGTGGCGGCGCACCGCTGGGATTTCGACATCGAGATGCTGATCAAGGACCCATTCACGCTCGTCTGCCCCGAGGACCACCCCCTGGCCGCACAATCGGACGTGAGCTGGTCCGATCTCACGGAGGAGCCTCTGATCAGGATCAGTCTCCAGACAGGCAATCGGATCATCATCGACGATGCGCTCGGAAGCCGCCGGGAAGCATTGAGTTGGCGCTTCGAGGTCCAGCACATTCAGACGGCGGTCGCCCTCGTCCGAGCCGGAGTGGCGCTCACCGTTATTCCCAGTCTCGCCTTCGATACGGTCGACGAGCGCGGGCTCAAACTGATTCCCCTGCGCAACCCGAGCGTCACCCGTCAGCTCGGCATCATCTCGAAGCGAGGCACCCCTCTCTCGCCACTCGCCGACGAGTTGCGCAAGCTCATCGTGCAGACATTCGCCGAACCCAAGCACAGGTCCTCGGCGGGACGGATCGACAAACCAGGCGGCAGAATGAAAAAAATTCATCAAAGCCCATAAATAAACCATTTGATGCACCCATACGGCTGATGCACCCTGCCGGCGATCCATTCACCAGCAGGTGGGAGACGGACCATTCAGCCTCGCATTCCTTGCATGATCCTTCGGGGCGGCACCTCCAAGGGTGCCTATTTCCTGGCAGACGATCTTCCGTCCGATCCCGCGCAGCGTGACGCGCTTCTGCTGTCGATCATGGGATCGCCGGACCCGCGCCAGATCGACGGCATGGGCGGCGCTCATCCGCTCACGAGCAAGATCGCCATCGTGTCCAGGTCCAAGCGTCCGGATTGCGATGTGGACTTCCTCTTTGGCCAAGTTGTCGTCGACAAGCCCAAGGTGGACGTCACGCCGAATTGCGGAAACATCCTGGCCGGCATCGGGCCGTTCGCCATTGAGCGCGGCCTCGTCCCGGTTCAGGGTCCGGTCACGCAGGTGCGCGTCCATACGGTGAATACCGGAACGATTGCCGAACTGAGCGTCCAGACGCCTGGCGGTCATGTGGCCTACGGTGGCGATGCCCGCATCGATGGCGTGCCGGGTACCGCCGCGCCCATCGCCGTCGAGTTCCTCGATGCCGCCGGCTCCGTCTGCGGCTCGCTCCTGCCGACGGGGAATGCCGTCGATCACGTCGCAGGTGTCGACGCGACCCTGATCGACAATGGCATGCCCGTCGTGGTGCTCGAGGCGGCTTCGGTCGGTCGAACCGGATACGAACCCCGCGACGTGCTCGACAAGGATACGGAACTGAAGGCGCGGCTCGAGGAAATCCGCCTCGAAGCGGGCAGGCTCATGGGGTTGGGCGATGTCTCATCCAAGGTCGTGCCCAAGATGGCGCTGGTCGCGCCGCCGCAAGCAGGCGGGCATGTCTGCACCCGCAGCTTCATTCCCCACGAATGCCACGCCTCCATCGGGGTCTTCGCCGCCGTGACGGTCGCCACCGCCTGCGTGCTGCCGGGATCTCCAGCGGCCCGTGTCTCCAAGATCCCGCCCGGACGCGAGAAGACGCTTTCGGTGGAGCACCCGACCGGTGAGTTCAGCGTCGTGATCGAAGTCGGCGGAACCGAAGAGAATCCGGTCGTGGAGAGGGCCGGTCTCCTGCGGACCGCGCGCCTGCTCTTCGAGGGCTATGCCTTCGCGCACGAAGCCCTGGCGCATTCGCTCGAGGCCGGCCGCGACGCCGCCTGATTCGACCATCCTTTCTCTACTGAGGCTCTTATGACTCCTGGAAAGACCGGACTTGTCGTCACCGCCCATCCCGGCGACTTCGTGTGGCGCGCAGGCGGCGCCATCGCCCTGCATGCAAAGAAGGGCTATCGCATGAAGATCGTCTGCCTCTCCTTCGGCGAGCGCGGCGAGAGCCAGTGGGCCTGGAAGAAGGGTGACGTATCGCTCTCGGACGTGAAGGCGCAGCGGCGCGAGGAGGCCGAGCGCGCCGCCGGGACGCTCGGAGCCGAGATCGAGTTCTTCGATGCCGGCGACTACCCCCTCCACACCACACCCGAGATGCTCGATCGCCTCGTCGACATCTACCGCGAGCTCAAGCCGTCCTTCGTGCTCACGCACTCTCTGGAGGATCCCTACAACGTGGACCATCCCGAGGCGACGCGCTTCGCCCAGGAAGCCCGCATCATCGCCCAGGCGGCCGGCCACAAGCCGAACCCGGACCTCGCCTACAACGCGCCGCCGGTGTTCCTGTTCGAGCCGCACCAGCCCGAGCAGTGCAACTACAAGCCCAACGTGATCCTGAACATCGACGATGTCTGGGAGACCAAGCGCAAAGCCTTCGAGATTCTCGCCGCCCAGAAGCACCTGTGGGAATACTACACCCGCGTGGCCCTGAACCGGGGCATGCAGGGCGGCCGCAATTCCGGCCGCGCCATGACCTATGGCGAAGCCTATCAGCGAATCTTCCCCCAGATCGTCGAGGAATTGGCATGAAGCCCGTCGTCGTCACCAACACGCCTCGCATCGACCGCTCAGTGGTCGACCGCCTCGCGGAACTCGGCACCGCGACGACCCATGAGGCCATGGGGCGCATCGGTCTCATGAAGCCCTACATGCGGCCGATCTGGGCGGGAGCGCAGGTGGCCGGCAGCGCCGTGACGGTGCTGGCCCAACCCGGCGACAACTGGATGATCCATGTCGCCGTCGAGCAGTGCCAGCCGGGCGACATTCTGGTCGTCGGCGTGACCACCGATAATACGGATGGCATGTTCGGCGATCTGCTGGCCACGTCCCTGAAGGCCAGGGGTGTGGTCGGCCTCGTTATCGATGCCGGCGTCCGCGACGTGAAGACCCTGACCGAAATGGGCTTTCCCGTTTGGTCCCGTGCCATTTCCGCAAAGGGAACGGTGAAGGCGACGCTCGGATCGGTCAATGTCCCGGTGGTCTGCGCAGGCGCTCTGGTGAAGCCCGGCGACATCGTCGTTGCCGATGACGACGGCGTCGTGGTGGTTCCGCGCAAGGAGGCTGAAGCCATTGCGGTCGCGGGCGAGGCCCGCGTCGCCAATGAAGGCTCGAAGCGCGAGACCCTCGCCTCGGGCGTTCTCGGCCTCGACCTCTACAACATGCGCGAGCCGCTGGCGAAGGCGGGTCTGACCTATGTCGAATACAAGGATGAGGACTGACGGTTTCGTCAGCCTCATGAGGAGCGGTGGAACCACATGAGCCTTGAGATTACCTTCATCGGCTATGGAGAAGTCGGACAGCTCTTCTCCCGTCAGCTCGCGACCAAACCGGGCGTGAGGATCACGGTCTATGACATCCTCTTCGACGATCCCCGGAAAGGATCGGAGCTGCGGCAGCGGGCGTCGGGGACCAGCGTTCATGCGGACGACAGCGTCGCCGATGCCTGCCGCGGAGCCGACATCGTGATCTCTGCCGTAACGGCTGATTCCGCCGTTACAGCGGCAGCACAAGCTGCCGCGCATCTCAGGCCGTCGCAGATCTATGTCGACCTCAACTCCGTCTCTCCCGCAACCAAGGAACAGGTGGCTGGTCCGGTCAGGCAAAGCGGCGCGGACTTCGTCGAATTTGCCGTCATGGCTCCTGTGAAGGAGCCTGGAATCGAGGTCCCGATCCTGAGCGGTGGCGAGCGGGCCGAAGAGGTCTCGGCTCGCCTGAACGAACTCGGCATGAAGATTACTCCGGTCAGCACTGGGATCGGAACGGCTTCCGCCACGAAGCTGTGCCGCAGCATCGTCATCAAAGGCATGGAGGCTCTCATGGTCGACTTCACGCTCGCATCGGAACGGGCCGGCGTTGCGCCTGCCGTCCTGGCGAGCCTGAAAGCCTCCTATCCCGGCATGGACTGGGAGAACGTGGCGAAGGTCATGATGTCCCGCGTCAGGCAGCACGGGGTCCGGCGCGCCGCGGAGATGCGGGAGGCCAGCCGGATGATCGATGAACTGGGCCTCGACGGCTCTCTCGCCAATGCCATCGCCGACCGCCACGAGAGTTTTGCCAAGGCAAACGAGACGTAGGTTCGGCCGAGCATCTGGAACTGGCCCCCGTCCCTCGCCTTGAGCACCACCTCTAACACCCCTCCACGTCATGGCCGGCCTTGTGCCGGCCATCCCGATTGTGTGAAGCGCCACGCCTGCCTTAATCGGGATCACCGGCACAAGGCCGGTGATGACAGACGGAGCGGCAATCCAGATGAGACCATCACATTGGAAGCCCCGTATAGTTCTCCGCCAGCGAGCGCGCTGCTGCTTCCGAACTCCTGAGATAGTCGAACTCCGCCCGCTGGATTCGGCGACTGAAGGCGTCCTTGTTCGGGAACGTGTGAAGGATGGAGGTCATCCACCAGGAGAACCGCTCCGCCTTCCAGATCCGCGAGAGCACACGGGCGGAATATCCGTCGATCCCGGCGGAGGATCGGTCGGCGTAGAATGCGATGAAAGCTTCGGCCAGAGCACCGACATCGCTCGCCGCAAGATTCAATCCCTTGGCGCCGGTGGGTGGGACGATGTGAGCGGCGTCCCCCGCCAGGAACAGGCGACCGAACCGAAGCGGCTCGGCGACGAAGCTCCTCAACGGCGCGATGGATTTCTCTATGGAAGGACCCGTCACCAGGTTGTCGGCCGTTTCCTCGTCGACCCTCCGGCGCAACTCGTCCCAGAAACGATCGTCGGACCATTCCTGGACCTGTTCGTCCGCAGGCACCTGAACGTAGTAGCGGCTGCGGGTGGGTGAGCGCATGGAGCAGAGGGCGAACCCGCGCTCGTGATGGGCGTAGATCAGCTCCTCGGCGACCGGCGGTTTGTCGACAAGAATACCGAGCCAGCCGAAGGGATAGACCCTTTCGAACGTCCGGATGGAACCTGCGGGCACGCTGGCGCGGGCAACGCCATGGTAGCCGTCACACCCGGCGATGAAATCGCAGGCGAGTTCGTGCTCCACCCCATCCTTGAGGTAGCGCACCTTGGGCTTGTCGCTGTCGAAATCATGAAGCGACACATTCTCGGCTTCGTAGATCGTTTTCGCCCCTGAGTCGTCGCGTGCCTGCATGAGATCACGGGTGACTTCCGTCTGGCCGTAGACTGTCACCGTCCTGCCGATCAGTTCGCGGAAGTTGAAGCGGTGCTTGTCACCGTCGAAGCAGAGCTCCACCCCGTCATGAACCAAGCCGTCCGCGTGCAATCTCTCGCTGACATCCGCCCTATCGAGGAGCTCGACCGTGCCCTGTTCGAGAACGCCGGCACGAATGCGCCCGAGCACGTAGTCCTGGCTGCGCCGTTCGAGGATGACAGTTTCGATTCCGGCTTTGTCCAGAAGGCGTCCGAGCAGAAGCCCGGCCGGGCCCGCACCGATGATGGCGACCTTGGTCCGCATGCTCAATTTCCTCCGACATGGCAGCCGCAGCCGCCTTCGTCACTTCGGGACACGATGAACCCCGCCCGCCGAACGCCCAATAGACAAAGCGAGCATCGGATTGGACAATTCGAACATTCCGCCGGACATAAAGGATAGGGCAGTCTTGGCCATCGGCAGCATTCCGACTTACGCACTCTATGGAGAAACCGGGAACGATCCGACGGCGGACTGGGTCCATTGCGAGACCATCCAGATCCGCAGTCGCTTGCACAATTACAGGATTCTGCCCCATCGGCACGAGAAGCTGTTCCAGATCCTTCATCTGACCGGCGGCACGGCTGAGATCGTGGTCGATGGCCGGAGCATGCAGCTGACCGGACCGTCCATCGTCACCCTGCCCTCGATGACGGTGCACGGCTACACGTTCTCGCCGAGCGTGCAGGGAATGGTGCTGACCCTGTTCGATAGCCGCCTGACTCATATTCTGGCGGCCATGGACGGCGTCCGAGAGACATTCCGATCCGTTCAGGTGATCAGCCTCCAGGACCACGAGGATGCCGCCCGCTCCTTGGTCGCCGACATGGCCTCCCTTGCGGCCGAATTTTCTGGTCGCGGGTCCGGACGCCTTGAAGCCAAAGAGGCCCGCCTGATGCTCATACTGATCGCACTCCATCGGCTGCAGGGCTCGGGCCAGTCCGCCGGCAATCACGGTCCTGGGCGGAGGGCGCTTCAGCATGCCTTGCGTTTTCGGGAACTCGTCGACCGGGATTTCCGGAGCCATCATCCGATCGAGGTCTATGCCCGCAAGCTGGGCCTGACCTCACCCCACCTCAACCGCATCTGCCGGGAACATCTCGGCGACACGGCGCTCGGCATCGTTCATCAGCGGATCGTCCTTGAGGCCAAGCGCTACCTGACCTTCACCACGTTGAGCGCCAAGGAGATCGCCCTGTCGCTCGCGTTCGACGATCCAGCCTATTTCGCTCGCTTCTTCAAACAGAAAACCGGACTTCCGCCCCTCGCCTTCCGGGCCATGCAGCAGAGCACGATGGCTTGAACCAGCCGGCGCATCGCGCGGAACCGGAGGTTCGCATCAACGATGCGCAACGGATGGATGGATCCGATGCGTTAGAACCCGGACTGGGTCATGGCGTTACCTGCATGAGGAGATACGCCATGTCCGACACCGAGCGAAAGAACCCCGGCGACGAGGATGTGCCGGGCACCAAGCAAACGGGGGAGAACATCTGCCCGACCTGTCACGGATCCGGCAGCATCGGACAGAAGCCATGCCCGGATTGCGGCGGCTCCGGCCGGGTCACCGTTATCGTCGGAGACGCCTGACGGAGGCTACTTTTCAGCCGCCTTCGAGGGTACGAAGCTCATGCTCGCAATCAGGCCGTGAGCCCTGCTCAAGGCTGCGGCTGAGGAGACCACCATCTGCGGCAGCACCATCCACTCGAGAGTCCAGGCCGCTCCGGAACGCTCGTTCTCATGCACCAAGGCTTGATGCAGGGTGCCCAGCATTCCGGCATTGAAGCGGGCGAGCGTCACCAGCACCTCTGCCGGAACCGGATTGGACTTGTGCGGCATGGCGGACGATCCGCCGCCCGATGCCAACCGAACCTCGCCGACCTCGTTCTGCGCCATCAGGGCGATATCCTGCCCGATCTTGCCCAGCGTGCCGGTGAGCAGCGAGAGGAAAGCGCCGAACTCGCCGATCCTGTCTCGCTGCGAATGCCAGGACGGGGCAAGACCGAGGCCGAGGATCTCGGCCATGGCATCGGCCACCGCATCGCCATGACCTTTCAGCTCGCCGCGGGTCCCGATGGGGCCGCCGAGTTGGAGAACGAGCTGGCGCGGCGCGAGAGCCTGCAGGGCTTCCCTATGCCGCTCAAGGGGCTGAATCCAGGTATCGATCTTGTCGGCCGCGGAGAAAGGAAGCGCCTGCTGCATCCGGGTATGCGCCATGAGGCGCGCCGAGCCGTCCCGGCGCTTCAATCCGTCGAGGCTCTGGATCAGCGTATCGAGGCGATGGCCGAGAACCTCGATCACGCTCTTGAGACGCAGGACAAGAGCGGTGTCGATGATGTCCTGGCTGGTCGCTCCCAGGTGAACGGATTGGCCATGGGGTTCGCCAACGGTGGCGCGCAGCTGCTTGACGAAGTCCGGAACGATCACGCCATCCCGAGCCAAGCCTTCGGCGAGCTTGGTCCAATCCGCTTGAAAGCTCTCGCAGACCTCGGCGATCCGGCGCGCGGCCTCCTCACCGATCAGTCCGGCCTTCGCCTCGGCCTCTGCAAGAGCGGCCTCGACCCGCAGCATGGCGGAGAGTTCGGCCTCGTTGGAAAAGAACGCCCCCACCTCCTCGTCACCGACAAGGGCCTGCAGGATGGGAAATGGGAGCGTTTGTGTCATCACGAACCTCGCGTCAGACGGCCTCGAGGGCAATGGCGATACCCTGCCCGACGCCGATGCACATGGTGGCGAGCGCGCGCTTCTTGCCCCGGAGCTTCAGCTCCAGCGCGGCGGTGCCAGTGATGCGCGCGCCCGACATGCCCAGCGGATGGCCGAGGGCGATGGCGCCGCCATTCGGGTTCACGTTCTCGGCATCTTCCGGAATGCCGAGCTCGCGGAGAACCGCGATGCCCTGGCTGGCGAAGGCTTCGTTCAGCTCCACCACGTCGAAATCCGTCGGCTTGATGCCGAGACGAGCGCACAGCTTCTTCGTGGCGGGAGCCGGTCCGATGCCCATGATGCGCGGCGCGACACCGGCGGCGGCGCCCCCGATGACCCGGGCGATGGGCTCGAGCCCGAACTTCCGGACGGCCGCTTCAGAGGCGACGATCAGGGCGGCCGCGCCGTCATTGACGCCGGAGGCATTGCCCGCCGTCACCGTTCCGTCCTTGCGGAAGGGAGTCGGCAGCTTCGCCAGCTGCTCCAGGGTGGTGTCGCCACGGGGATGCTCGTCCCTGTCGACGATGACCGGGTCGCCCTTCCGCTTCGGGATCGTGACCGGCACGATCTCCTGGGCGAGACGGCCGTTGGCCTGGGCCGCGGCCGCCTTGTGCTGCGAGCGCAGGGCGAACGCGTCCTGGTCCTCGCGCGAGACATGGAAGTCGGCCGCCACGTTCTCGCCGGTCTCCGGCATGGAATCGACGCCGTATTGGCTCTTGATCAGCGGGTTGATGAAGCGCCAGCCGATGGTGGTGTCGTAAATCTCGGCATTGCGCGAGAACGCCGTATCGGCCTTGGGCATCACGAAGGGCGCGCGCGACATGGATTCGACGCCGCCCGCGATCATGATCTCCGCCTCGCCCGCCTTGATGGCGCGGGCCGCGGCGATGACCGCGTCCATGCCGGAGCCGCAGAGGCGGTTCATGGTCGTTCCGGGGATCGAACCGGGCAGGCCCGACAGCAGCACGGCCATGCGGGCCACGTTGCGGTTATCCTCACCCGCCTGGTTGGCGCAGCCGTAGATCACGTCGTCGACAGCCTCGAAATCGAGGTTCGGGAGACGCTCCCGGAGAGCCTTCAGCGGAACGGCCGCGAGGTCGTCGGCACGGACGCTGGAAAGAGAGCCGCCATAGCGGCCGATGGGTGTGCGCACATAGGCGCAGATATAGGCTTCACGCATCTTAAGAGCCCTTCTTGCCGCCGTGAGCTTTCTCGGTCCTGGCCTGAAGCTCGCGCAGGGTGGTGAGTTCGAGTTCGGATGGCGGAGGCGTCTCCTCGAGCCGCTCGGAGAATCGGACCTTCCAGCCGCAGGTTTCCTGCACCTTATCCCGGGTCACGCCGCGATGCATCGACACGACGGTGAATTCCTTCGTCTCGGGATCCGGCTTCCAGATCGCCAGATCGGTGATCAGGAGCGTCGGACCCTTGGTGGTGATGCCGAGGCGTTCGCGATGATTGCCGCCCTCGCCATGGCCGAAGGAGGTGTAGAAGTCGATCTTCTCCACCATGCCGCGGGTCGCCTGCTTCATGGTGATGAAGACCTGCCGGCAGGAGGTCGCGATCTCCGGCGCACCGCCGCCGCCGGGCAGGCGCACCTTCGGCTTGTGATAGTCGCCGATCACGGTGGTGTTGATGTTGCCGAAGCGGTCGAGCTGGGCGGCGCCCAGAAAGCCGATCGAGATCCGTCCGCCCTGGAGCCAGTAGCGGAACATCTCCGGCACCGACACCGTGGTCACGGCCGTCTCGCACAGCTCACCGTCGCCGATGGAGAGCGGCAGCACGTTCGGCGCCGTGCCGATGGTGCCGCTCTCGTAGATCAGGGTGATGTCGGGCGCATGGGTCAGACGGGCCACGTTGCAGGCGGCCGAAGGAGCGCCGATGCCGACGAAGCAGACGTCGTCGTTGGACAAGGCCCGCGCCGCCGCGATGGTCATCATCTCGTTGGGCGTGAAGTCTGAGAGGCTGGTCATTCTTACAATCCCTTCACGCGGTCGGCGAACACCTCGGGACCCTTGTCGAGCACGTTCTCGTTCATCCAGGCCGTGAAGAGGTCACGGTCCGCGGAGATCTTGTCCCATTCGAGATAGGCAGCGTTGTCGCGGTCGTAATAGCCGTGCGTGTAGGACGGATGGGCTCCGCCCGGCACGTGCACGATGGATGTCACCGTCCAATGCGGCAGTACACAGAGGTTGGGATGCAGATCGTCGAAATCCTCCACGATCTCCTCGACCGTCACTACCGAGCGCTTGGCGGCCAGAACGGCCTCCTTCTGCACGCCGACGATGCCTTCCACCAGCACGTCCCCTCGCCTGCTGGCCTTCTGGGCATGGATGACGGCCACGTTCGGGCGATGCGCCGGCACGGCCGCGAGTTCCTCGCCCGTGAAGGGGCAGGTGACGCTCTTGATCGACGGATTGACGTCCTTGAGACCCGCTCCGCGATACCCGCGGAACACGGCGCAGGGCAGGCCCGCGGCTCCCGCCTCGTAGGCATTGGCCATGGCCGCATGGCTGTGCTCGACCGTCTCGATGGCCCGTGGCCAGCTGTTCTCGATCGCGTCACGCATGCGGCGCAGCAGGCCGACGCCGGGATTGCCCGCGTAGGAGAAGATCACCTTCTTCACGAGCCCCATGCCGATCATCTGGTCGTAGATGATGTCGGGGGTCATGCGGATCAGGGTGAGATCCTTGATCCCCTGCCGGATCACCTCATGGGCGGCCGCATGGGGAATGAGATGGGTGAACCCTTCGAAGGCGACGGTGTCGCCATCGCGCAGGTTCTCGGCAACGGCCTCCTTGAGGCTCTGGAACTTGGCCATGATATGCTTTCAGATCGACAATCAGATATCGAAGAACACGGTTTCCTTCTCACCCTGCAGGTGGATGTCGAAGGTGTAGGTCGGCAATCCGTTCTCCTCGCCGCGAGAGGCCATGAGGGTCGGAATCCTCACCTTGCGGGCGATCTGCGCGAGGACAGGGCACTCCGCGTTGGCGGCTTCCTCGTCGGCGAAATAAAGGCGGGTGTGCAGGCCGATATTGATGCCACGGGCCACGATCCAGACCGTAATGTGCGGCGCCATCATGCGCCCGTCCTTGTAGGGCACGCGGCCGGGCTTGATGGTCTCGAACCGATATTCCCCGGTGGTGCCGTCGCACGGCTGGCGTCCCCAGCCGACGAAGTTGGGATCGGCTTTTCCGCGCGTCTCGGAGGGGCTGTTGTAGAGCCCTTCCGCATCCGCCTGCCAGATCTCCACGAGAGCATCTCTCAAAACATCGCCCGCTCCGTCGAAGATGCGGCCTTTGACGATGATGCGCTCGCCCTTGGTCTCCGGACCCACCAGCACCAGCCCGAGATCCTCGTTCCAGACGCCGGTGATCTCGACCCAGTTCGGGTTCGTGCCGATGTGAACGTAGGGACCCGCCGTCTGGGAGGGCGTCTCCTTCAGGAAATCAAGCTTCTGAACCATCAGTTCCCCTCCATGCGGTTCTCGAACATGGTCGAGCGCCGGCCGCGCAGGACGATATCGAATTTGTAGGCGAGCGAATCCATCGGCAGGGTGTTCTGCCGGTCGAGCGCCGCGATCAGCTGCTCGACGGCGGCCTTGTCGGGCACCGTCATGGCGATCGGGTCCTGCCAGATCATCGGGTCGCCCTCGAAGTAGCATTGGGTGATCAGGCGCTGCGCGAAGGCATGCCCGAAAATCGAGAAGTGGATATGGGCGGGCCGCCAGTCGTTCACGCCGTTCGGCCACGGATAGGCGCCGGGCTTGATGGTGCGGAACCAGTAGCGTCCCTCCTCGTCCGTGATCATGCGTCCGCAGCCGCCGAAATTCGGGTCGATGGCCGCGAGATAGGTTTCCTTCTTGTGCCGGTAGCGCCCGCCGGCATTGGCCTGCCAGAACTCGACGAGAGCACCGGGAACCGGCCGGGCGTTCTCGTCCAGCACGCGGCCGTAGACGATCATCCGCTGGCCGATGGCCTCGCCGGTCTGCGCGTAGTTGCGGATGAGATCGTTGTCCAACGGGCCGATCTTGGAATGCCCGAAGACCGGACCGGTCATCTCCGAAAGCGTGTTCTCGAGCGAGATGAGCGGCTGCTGCGGCGATCGGAGCACCGACGTCTTGTAGGAAGGCGTGAAGGCCGGCGGATGCCAGGTCCTGTCACGCTGAAAATATTGGCCATTATCCGTCATGTTTCCTCCTTCCGGACCGTGCCTTGGCAGACCCGGCTCCCATGTCTCCAGCCCTACCGCCCCTGATCCGGAGCGGCTTCCATTTCGGCAAATGTCTTCTTGACGATCTTGATGGCGTGGTTGGCCGCCGGCACGCCCGCATAGACGGCCACGTGCAGCAACGCCTCCTTGATGTCCTCCTTGGTCGCGCCCGTGTTGCGGGTCGCGCGGACATGCATGGCGACCTCATCGTCCTGCCCAAGCGCCGCCAGGAGCGCGATGGTCACGATGGAGCGCTCGCGCTTGGTGAAGCCGGGACGTGACCACACCGAGCCCCAGGCCCCTTCGGTGATGAAGGTCTGGAAATCGGAGTCGAACTCCGTCAGCTGCGCGGTCGCCCGGTCCACATGGGCGTCGCCGAGCACCTGACGGCGCACCGCCATGCCCGCCTTGTAACGTTCGTTTTGCTCGTTTTCAGACAAGTCCCGCCTCCTGAAGATGCTGACTGATGAGTTTCGACAGCACGGCAGGCTTCTCGACGCAGGGAATATGCCCTGCCCCGTCGATCAGCGCGAAGCGCGCGCCGGGAATGAGATCAGCCGTGCCCTTGACCACCTCGGCAGGCGTCGAGCCGTCCTGATCGCCGGCGACGCACAGTGTCGGAGCCTTGATCCGGCCGGCATCGGGCCTCAGATCGGCATCGCGGATCGCCGCGCAGGTTCCCGCATAGCCATGATCCGGTGTCCGGACCAGCATGTTGCGCCAGCCTGCAACCTCGTCCTTCTGCGCCTCTCGGAACAGCGGCGTGAACCAACGCTGCAGGACATTGTCGGCAATCGGATCGATCCCGCCGTCCTCGACGGCGGTGATCCGCTCGGCCCAGAGTTCCGGCGTTCCGATCTTCGCTGCCGTGCAGCAGAGCGTGAGCGCCTGAACACGCTCGGGAGCTCGCACGGCAATCCGCTGCCCGATCATGCCCCCGACGGAGAGTCCGACGAAGGCGGCCCTGTCGACCTTCAAGTGATCGAGGAGAGCCAGAAGATCGTCCGTATGATCATCGATGGAGTAAGGCGCTGGCGGCGCATCCGAGAGGCCGTGTCCGCGCTTGTCGTAGAGAACGACCCGGAACCGATCCGCGAAGGCCAGAACGACCTCCTGCCAGATGCGGAAATCGCTTCCGAGCGAGTTGATGAAGACCAGAGCCGGGCCATCCTCCTGCCCGAGGACCTGATTGTGCAGGACGATTCCGTTGACGCGTGTGAATGCCATGCCTTACCTCAATGCAGCGAGCCGACGCCGATGTAATGCTCGACCAGTCCCTGATCGGCGCGCAGAGCCTCGCTCGTTCCCTGCCAGGCGATCCGCCCGCGCTCCAGGATGATGACGGATTCCGCGAAATCGAGAGCGCTTTCCAAGCGCTGTTCGACGAGCACGATCGTCATGTCGCCGCTGGAGGCAAGCCGGGTAAAGGCCGCCATGAGCTCCTCGCAGATGACGGGAGCCAGACCTTCGAGCGGCTCGTCGAGGAGCAGGACGGACGGACGGCCCAGGATGGTTCGCGCCGTCGACAACATCTGCTGCTCGCCGCCGGATAATTGCCAGCCGAGATTGTTCCGCCGCTCGTGCAGGCGGGGAAACATGTCGTAGGTTTCCTGAATGACGCTACGCGGCCGGTCCTTCACCCCGACGATCAGGTTCTCCTCGACGGTCAGCGAGCGGAAGATGTCCCTGGTCTGCGGGACGAGGCCGATGCCTCGGCGGGCCCGCTCCGAGCTCTTGAGCGACGACACGTCCGCGCCACCGATCAGGATCTCGCCGCCATAACGCCGGTTCATGCCCATCAGGGTCGATAGCAGGGTCGTCTTGCCCATTCCATTGCGGCCGAGAATGGACAGGCGCGCGCCGGTGGGCACAGAGAACGAGACGTCCTCCAGGACAACCGTCGGGCCGTAGCCCGCGCTCAATCCGCGGACTTCAAGCGACGCTGCGGGCATGGGCATAGTTCCCCAGATAGGCCTCACGGACCTTTTCGTTGGCGGCGACTTCCGAGGGCAGTCCCTCGAAGATGATCTCGCCCGCCGCCAGCACGACCACGCGCTTGGCGAAGCGGAAGACGAGATCCATGTCATGTTCGATCATCAGCACGGCGAGGCTCGGCGGCAGGCGCTCGAGCGCCTGCTCGATCTTGGGCGTATCGCTGGACGGCACGCCGGCCGCCGGCTCGTCGAGAAGCAGGACCTTCGGCCGAAGCGCAAGGGCGATGCCGATTTCGAGAAGGCGCTGCTGGCCATAGGCGATCTCGCCGACCTTGCGCCGCGCCACGTCCAGCAATCCGAGGGTGGCGAGAATGCCCTCCACCTCGCCGGCCACTTCGGAATTGGCCGTGAAGCGGCTCAGGATCCGCGAGGCCTTTCCCTCCCGTTGCAGGACGGTGAGCGTGACGTGCTCCTCCGGCGTCATCTCGGAGAAGAGCCGCGTCACCTGAAACGTGCGCACAAGTCCCTTGCGGACGCGCCGAACGGCTCCGAGGCCCGTGACATCCTCCCCGCTCAGAACGACGCGACCGGCGCTCGGCTGGAGCTGACCTGTCACCAGGTTGACGAAGGTGGTCTTACCGGCGCCGTTGGGGCCGATGAGGGCGAGCCGCTCGCCCGCCGGCATGGACAGCGAGATGTTCCGGCTGACGGCGAGGCCGCCGAAGTTCTTGGTCAGGCTTTCGACGCGAAACAGATCGTTCATGCCCGACCTCCCTTCATGCGCCTGCCGGATCCCGAGATTTTTTCGAGAACGCCACTCAACCCACTGGGCGCTGCAATCACGACGGCGATGAGCAGAGCGCCGACCATCGTCATCCAGTGGAACGGGTTGATGGCCGACACGATGTGCTCGAAGCCCATGAAGATGACGGTGCCGACAAGCGCGCCATAGAGAGTGCCGAGGCCGCCGAGCACCAGCATCACGAGGGCATTGGCGGAAAGCTCGAAGCTGACGCTGTCCAGGCCGACCACCTGGGTGGAGATCGCAGCCAGTGCACCCCCCATGCCGGCGACCGCGCCCGAGATCACGAACATCTTCAAGAGAACCGGGAAGACGAAAGAGCCCATGGCGCGGATGCGGATCGGGTCCTGCTTGATGCCCCGGCACAGCATGCCGAAGGGCGACGACACGATGAACTTCAGGGCGACGAACACGACGACCAGCAGAGCGAGCCCGAACAGATACGCCGTCTGGCCCCACAGATCGAACTCGAACACGCCGAAAAGCGGGCTCACCGTCAGGCCGGCCAGCCCGTCGCTGCCCCCGGTATAGGCCGAAGCCTTATTGGCCGCTTCATGAAACAATTGGACGATGGCGATGGAGAGGACAAGCTGGGCGAGCCCATGGGCGCGCAGCATGATCGTTCCCGTGAGAAGCCCTGCCACCGATCCGGCCACGGCCCCGATGACGATCAGCGTCAAGGGCTCCGTGACGCCGTTCACGCAGGCGATGCCGGCCGCATAGGCGCCGGCGCCGAAGAGTGCGGCCTGCCCCAAGGTCGCCACGCCGCAATATCCGGTGATGAGATCGATCGAGAGGACGAGAAGGGCAATGGCAATGACCCGGGTCAGGAGCGCGAGGTTGTCCGGAAACAGCCAGTATCCCGCAAGACCCGCGGCGATGATGAGGATCACCCCGATTGCATCCCGCAGCCACCGGCTGCCCATTGAAGGAACCGTTGCGACCTTCTCTGTTTGAGCGACGACCTGCACGTTACTGAGCCCTTCCAAAGAAGCCGCGCGGGAACACGCAGACGATGGCGATCACCGCGGCATAGAAGAAGAAATTGCCGAACTCAGGCATGAGGTAGCGCCCGGTCGTGTCCACCGCCCCGAGCAGAAGACAGGCGACGACCGCACCGGGAATGGAGCCTGCGCCACCGACCGAGACGACGACCAGGAAGGTCACCATGTAGCGCAGGGCATAATAGGGCTCGATGGGCAGGAACTCGGCCCCGACGACGCCGCCCAGGGCCGCCAACCCGATGGCGATGGCGAAGCTGATGGCATAGACCACCTGCGTGCGCACACCGAGCGCATCGGCCATGGCGGCATTGTCGACGGTTGCCCTGAGCTTGATGCCGAAATCCGTCTTCTCGATCAGGAACCAGAGCCCTCCGGCGACGACAGCGCCGCAGGCCATGACGAAAAGCCTGTGCGCGGCAATCGTCTTGAACCCGACATCCACAGGCTGGCTCAGGCTGCCCGGCAGCGGAATGGTCTTCAAGGTCGGACCGAAGAAATAGTTGGTGATGCCGATCACGCAGAACGTGATGCCGATGGTCATCAGCACCTGGGTGAGTTCGGGTCTCCCGTAGATCCGGCGGTAGAGCAGGCGCTCGATCGGAATGGAGATGATGACGGTGCCGATGATCGCCAGGAAGATGGCGACCGCATAGCCCAGCCCGAGATCGCGTGCCGCGTAGGAGGCGATGTAGCCCGCGATCATCGCGAAGGCGCCGTGCGCCAGGTTCACCACCCGCATCAGCCCCATCGTGAGCGACAGGCCGATGCAGATGGTGAAGAGAGCCATGCCGTAAGCAAGGGCGTCGATCGCAATGCTGAGGATGGTCTGCATGAAAGATCCCGGGCGGTTGGCTGGTCTGCTGATCGGAAGACGCGGCTCGAGCAAAGCCGCGTCTTCAGGATTGTCGACGTTTGTCGCCTACTGGGTTGCGAGGCCAGGATCCTTCTGGTTCGGGAAGGTCTGGATTTCCTTGTTGGTGGTCTTGCCGTCCGGGCCCTTGACGACCTCGCGCAGATAGATGTTCTCCGTGATGTGGCGGGTCTCGGCATCGATGCTGACGGGACCGCGCGGGCTCGTCCAGGACAGGCCCTTCACGGCGTCCACGGCCTTCTGGGCATCCTGCTTGCCGTCCGTCGCCTCGATCATCTTGTAGATGACATGCATGCCGTCATAGGCCCCGACCGACGGGAAGGAGAGCTGATCGGCTCCGCCGACCGCCTTGGTAGCGGCCTCGACGAACTTCTTGTTCTCGGGGCTGTCGTGCGAGACCGCATAATGGAACGTGGTGAGCAGGCCGAGGGCTCCGTCGCCCAGTGCCGGCAGGTCCGATTCCTGCGTCAGGTCGCCTGGCGCGAAGAACTTGATGCCGGCCTGCTTCAGACCGGTTTCATTGTAGGCCTTCACGAAGCCGAGGGTGGTCGGACCCGAGGGAAGGAAGGCGAAGACCGCCTCGGCGCCGGAATCGCGGACACGCTGCATGATCGGGCTGAAATCGTTGGTGTTCAGCGGCATGCGGATGGCTTCCACCACCTGGCCGCCGGCGGCTTCGAACGCCTTCTTGAAAGCCGCTTCCGCGTCGACGCCCGGCCCGTAATCGCTCACGGCCGAGATCACCTTCTTCACGCCGCGGTCGATGGCGATCTTGCCCAGCGGCGACGTTGTTTGCGCCGTCGTGAACGAGGTCCGCACCACCAGCGGCGACTGGTTCATGATCGCCGAGGTCGCGGCGTTGAAGATCACCAGGGGTGTGTTCGCCTGCTTGAGCAGGGGCGTGATGGCCATGGCGTCCGGCGTGAAGTAGACGCCGCCGAGGTATTGCACCTTCTCCTTCACCACCAGTTCCTGCGCCAAGGCGCGCGACTGCGCCGGGTTGGCAGCCGGAAGGTCGCGATAGATGACCTCGATGTCATGGCCTTTCACGGACTTGCCGTTCAGCGCCATGTAGGCTTCGACACCGGCCTGGAAGTTCTTGCCCTGGAGCGCGAAGGGGCCGGAGAACGGGCCGATGATCCCGACCTTGATCGTGTCGGCATACGCGGAGACCGTGCCCATCAGCACGGCGCCGATGGCAGCGCCAAGAATCCTTTTCGAAGCTTTCATTCCGTTCCTCCCTCTGAGCTGCCCCGATCTCGCTTTCCAGGATCGCGGTTTTCTCATCCTATCGTCTAGCTGTTTGTGCGCATTGCGAACATTGAAAGCTATAGCGCACATGTAGTACGGTTCGCGAAGGTAGTGTCAAGGCTACCAAAGTTCAGCATACCCCTTCGGAGACCGAGATGCAGGCTGGAGAAATCGAGGATCAGGGCAGCGACCGGGATTTCGTGGCGAGTCTCGAAAAAGGCCTCCTCGTGATCGAGGCCTTCGACTCCAACCGGCCGCGGCTCACCCTGTCCGACGTGGCGAAGCTGACCGGCATCACCCGTGCCGCCGCCCGCCGCTATCTGCTGACGCTGACCCGGCTGAACTACGCGGATTTCGACGGACGCTACTTCACCTTGAACCCCCGCATTCTGCGGCTCGGCTATGCCTATCTCTCCTCGGCGTCGCTCTCCGCGCGGGTGCAGCCCTTCCTGGAGCAGATCTCGGAGGCGACCGGCGAATCGAGTTCCGCCGCGATCCTCGATGGCGACGACATCGTCTACATCGCCCGCTCGGCCACACGCCGGATCATGTCCATCGGCTTAGGCGTCGGAAGCCGCCTCCCCGCCTATTGCACATCCCTGGGTCGGGCGATCCTGGCATACCAGCCCGAGGACGTGATCGCGGCCTATCTGCAGCGCGTCCGCCTGGAGGCGAGGACGCCGAAGACGGTCACCGACAAGACGGAGTTTCGCGTCGTCCTCGAAGCCACGCGGGCCCAAGGCTATGCCCTCGTGAACGAGGAGCTCGAATTCGGCCTGCGCTCCATTGCCGTTCCGGTGATCCAGAAGAGCGGTCAGGTGACGATTGCGCTCAACCTCAGCGCCCAGGCCGGACGCGTCTCAGCGGATGAGATGCGCGAGCGCTACCTGCCCTCGTTGAGCGCGGCAGGCGAGTCGCTTCGGTACATGCTCTAAGGGTGCAGATCACCAATTGACCCCTCCCCTTCGGAGGCATCGACGAGCGGAACGTGAGGGATCCGTCGTGCGCCGAGGCACGGCTGTCTCTAGTTCCTATCCATATATCGGCCGAACCAGGCGGATTTACTCGGAGATCATAAGCCTTGACGCACTTTGTCCCAGATCGGTTATGTCACGATTCAGGAACTGCGATGCGCCCGATCTTCCGAACAATTCCATCCGGAACAGCCTTGATGACCACAATTTCTCCTGAAGCTGGATTGGCACCGGTCAGCGCCTGAATGTTCGCGGCATGGGTCACACCCTGGAGGGTCCCGGGTTCCCGCCAAGCTGCGATGAGGGCTTTCGCCCCTTCTATCAGGCCGCCCCGCCGCTACACCATAACAGAAGCGGTTGCGAAAGCCGGCTCGATCTCGACGGCACTCAGATCCAGCAGCCGAGCGGTGTCGGCACTGCGGCACCATGGCGAACTAAGAGGCTTTGTGGCAGCGACCCCTTTGGTCTTCAATGACCGTCCAACGCTCTGGGCGTCCACTCGTCCCTCAGCGCTCAGGTTGCACTGAATGGTGCAATCATCGAGCCTGAATCCTATGGGATCGCCGGCACCTCTGCGCGCATCGGCATGCGCCGGGACGAGCGCTTCCTTGAATCCGAGGACGCAAAGAATACAAGCCAGCGAGGGCTGCCATCTTGCCCGGCTCGATTCCTTCATCAGAGCGTCGAGCCCTTGCGTGATTTCTCCTGTTGGACCAGTTCCTGCAAAAGCTGGTGGGCCAGGGTCTCATGCGCCACTCGAGGGCCAATCTCGGCGGACTTCTTGCCGTAGGTTGTCGTGACGGTCAGCATCTTTCGGTCGACCTTGAAAGTCCCCGCGTAGGTCCTTCCGTCGACCTTGATATGGATCGCATGGCCTGACATGGGAAAATGCCTCCCGGATAAAAGCGCACCTTCGTACTGGTAAAACATACGTCTTCGAGAGACGGGGGGCCACAGCGAATAAGTTGTGTCTCGGCTGACGGACTTGGAGATCTGAGACCAAGGTACGGCCAGTCGACCAAACGTCTAAGTTGGCTCACCCAGAAAATCACTTGTCCAATTGGAACGTCTGCCTTCCCGTTTTCGAGCGGACACACGGTTTATTTCCGAGAAGTGCCAGAAGGAGACGTTTGCCCCCCAAGTCATCCGTTGCGCATGGGAAGCGACAGACGCCGAGGAATAAGGTAGGATACCAATGTCTGCACAAGAATGTAGGATACCAATGTCTGCACAAGAATAAAGACACTTGCCGTCGACCCAGGGGGATCAGGGAGAGTGTCGTGACGCGTTGGCAGCCAGATCCGAGTTTCTATCCCTCACCCCGGCTGGCCGAAAAGGCCCCGCCTGAGACGCTGGCCTATGTGGCCATGTTCGATCCGGACCGGAAGCAACCCGACGGCATTGCGGTTGTCGATCTGGATCCGGCCTCCCCATCCTATGCGCAGATCGTCGGGTCGGTGGCGATGCCCAATGTGGGCGATGAATTGCACCATTTCGGATGGAACGCCTGCTCCTCATGCCTCTGCCCCAACATGCCGCACCCTCATGTCGAACGGCGCTATTTGGTCGTGCCGGGACTGCGCTCGTCGCGCATCCACATTCTCGACACCAAGCCTGACCCACGCAATCCAAAGCTCGTCAAAGTGATCGAACCCGAGGTCATTGCGGAAAGGACCGGCTACACCAGACCTCACACCGTTCATTGCGGCCCGGACGGCATTTATGTGACGGCCCTCGGCAATGCGGAGGGCAAGGCGCCTGGCGGCATCTTCATCATGGATCACGAGAGCTTCGAACCGCTTGGACGCTGGGAGGTCGACCGAGGCCCGCAGCAGCTTGCCTATGATGGCTGGTGGCATCTGGGATACGACACGCTCGTCACCAGCGAATGGGGAACGCCCGACACCTTCGAGAATGGCCTTGTCCCTGAGATCCTCCTCGGCTCGCAATACGGCCGCCGCCTCCACTTCTGGGATCTCCTGAAGCGAAAGCACCTCCAGGAGATCGACTTCGGCGAGGAGCACCAACTCGTGTTCGAGCTGAGGCCGGCTCATGATCCGACCAAGGCCTACGGCTTCGTCAACTGCGTAATCAGCCTCAAAGATCTCTCCTCCTCGATCTGGACCTGGTATCGCGAGGGCGATCATTGGGCCGTCCGGAAGATTATCACGATCCCGGCCGAGCCTGCGGATCCGAACGATCTACCCGACATGTTGAAGGGCTTTGGCGCGGTGCCGCCGCTCGTGACCGATATCGACCTTTCGATGGACGACCGCTTTCTTTACGTCTCCTGCTGGGGCACGGGCGATCTTCAGCAATACGATGTATCCGATCCCTTCAACCCGAAGCTCACCGGTAAGGTGCGGATTGGCGGGATCGTATCCCGCGCCTCCCACCCCAAGGCCGCGAACGGGCATCTGACGGGCGGACCGCAGATGGTCGAGATCAGCCGCGACGGGCGGCGGGTCTACTTCACGAACTCGCTGTACGGACCCATCGACCAGCAATTCTACCACCGCGGCTTTGAGGGTTGGATGGTGAAGCTGAATGCGGATCCGGAGGGCGGCCTCTCCTTCGATGAGGACTTCTTCATCGAGTGGCCAAAGGGGCACCGACCGCACCAGATCAGGCTTGAAGGCGGCGACTGCTCCTCGGACTCGTACTGCTATCCATGAGGAGTGCACGCGCGGATCCGGCAAAATGGGGATGAGCACCATGTCATCCACTCTCTGGCCCTGGATGACGGTTGCCGGTCTCGGTGCCTTCCATGGCCTGAACCCGGCGATGGGATGGTTGTTTGCCGTCGCCCTCGGGCTTCATCGCAAGAGTCGGGGCATTGTCGTTCTGGCGCTCGCTCCCATCGCCCTCGGCCATGCAGCGGCAGTCGGTGCTGTTCTGCTGGCGGTCGTCGGCTTCGGAACCATATTCGATCCAACGATCCTCGGTCGCGAGTCTGGGATCTTGCTGATCCTCTGGGCGGCCGGCCATGCTCTCGCAGGCCATCGCAAGCGGGTCCGCATCGGAATGCAGACCGGCCTGATCGGTCTGACGCTGTGGTCATGCCTCATGGCTGGCGCCCATGGCGCGGGCCTTATGCTCGTCCCTGCGGTCCTGTCCCTGTGCGTCACCCCTGGCATGGGTGGTGAACTGACTGCGAGCACATCGCTCCCGGTGTCCATTGCAGCGCTCGCCGTGCACACGGGCACGATGCTGACCGTCATCGGTGTAATCAGCCTGATCGTCTACAACCAGGGGCTTGCCTTTCTCCGACGCGGCTGGATCAACCTCGATGTCCTTTGGAGCGCTGCCTTGGTCACGGGCGGTGTCGTTCTTCTGTCAGCGTGATCTCATGGCACCGGAGAGCCTCTCTGGTGAGACTTGGTTGCCCGTAGTCTGCTTCGGGTCAAACTTTGAAATTCCGGCCGCTCAACGAACGTCAGCTCTGACCACCAAAGCCGACCAGCCTCTTAGGTCCGGAGAGTGCCGTTACGAGACACTCCCGGTTCACAGGCAGGTGTGGCACCCAAGATGAAATGTCTCTCGTTTCGTAAAGTAGCACTGTCAGTGATGTCGGGTGGGACGGAGCCTGGGACGGCGGCACGCGAAGGTACATGGAATGAGCTCGATAATACTGAGCAGCCGTGGTCCCAGCTAAGCACAGTTGAGTCCCGAAACCGAGTTGAACGTTGTTAATTTCCGTCCAGATCGAATGAAACAACGGGCGGCACTTGTTATCTTAAAAGAAAAGACATATATAGTTTTTATCGGATTTTGGCCGGACAATCGGGTCGTTTCGCTGTTGGCACTGCCAGGCGCACGTTCGGACTTTCTTACCATTACATCGACGAACCGCGTTTGAGGCCACGCTTTTGCGTGCCTTCGTTCACGTGCATCTGCAATAATCGCGAAAGGTTACCCCTATGATTACGGGCACTGTAAAATTCTATAACGATATGAAGGGCTTCGGCTTCATCCAACCGAACGATGGCAGCAAGGACGTGTTCGTTCATGCCACCGCTCTTGAGCGCGCCGGCATGCGCAACCTCGTCGAAGGCCAGAAGGTTGCCTTTGACACGGCTGAAGACCGCCGCTCCGGCAAGATCGCCGTCAACAACATCGAGACCGCGTGATCTTTGATGATCGGCTCAGGACATAGGCCTGTGCTCTAACGACTTGAAGCCGCTCCGACATGGGGCGGCTTTTTCATTTGTGCCAGCCAACACCCGCAGCGGCGGCGCGCGCGTCACGGCCCGGGTCCGGCTAAGCCTCAGGAGAAAAGTATGTCTCACAAATATAAAGTTCATCAGTTGGTCCGCATCACCCATCCGTATTTCTCGGATAAGCGTGCAAGTTCAAACGGCATCTACGAGGTGACCCGTCTCATGCCAGCCGATCAAACCGGCGAAGTCTCGTACAGGATCAAATCGTCCGGCTTTGGCGAACGCGCCGTGCGCGAAAGCGAGATCGCAGCCCGGGCATCCGAGATTTGACCAGCGGCGACGCGTTCTTTCGCGGATCGCAGATCTATGATCCGGTCGCGCTGCTTCGACGGGGCGATGGGATCCTATACGTCGCCCGCGTGGGCATGAAGGCTTCACGGCAGTTTATGATCCTGATGCCGACGGGCGAGCCCGCTTGGCCGCACGAGCCGCTCAGTAGCCTCTCCGACATCGCTTGGGCGCTTCGAGCACACGAGTGGCACGGCGTAATACCCGAGCCCGTTGGACCAAATGAGCGGCAGGCCAGGACGCTGGCGCGGCTGCTAGGCGAGCGGGCTTAGTTGATCGACTCACCGGTGGATGCGCAGGTAACGGACACGGAGGAACGACTATGGCTGATCAACCGACCAATCTCGATTCTCACCGCGGCATGGCAGCCCAGAAGGCAACCGACCTTCGACGTCTCCGATCAGAAGTCGAAGCTGATCAGGAAGCACTGCGTGCGAGACAGGCCGCCCTTGAAGATCTGCTGGCAGCCGCACCCGCTGCCGATTGGCACGAGGCCGTCGAGAAGGCACGCTATCTACTTGGCCTCTTCGCGCAGAGCTTGGATGCAAGCGATCTACGCCGCCGCAAGCTGATCGACCGCGTGAGGGCCGACTTCGACCATCTGCTAGACAATTCGACCCACGAGTGAGACGATCCCAACCACGAACTGACCGATAAACGGAGACTAGCCATGGCCAAGGGCGAACAACGCGGCAACCGCGAGGCAAAGAAGCCGAAGAAGGACAAGCCGAAGGAAGCAATCCCGACCTCGCCCTTTGCGAACCAGGGCAAAGGTGGGACGCCTGCGAAACCATCTGGCGGCAAGCGATAGCGTCCTCTTGCATCGCCTGCGAACGGCCCCGCTCGACACATTGATTGGACAGGATTTGAGCAAGAGAATGTGACGCGTCGGCCAAAGGCATGGATGAGCGTGCGTCCATTGATCGGCGTTCCCGACAAGTGCATTCTATTGTGCATGGTCCCGCGAAATAGGTGATGCTGTCTGAAGAGCTTTTCATGATTCCCTGGGTTTTACTCGACACGGCAAAAATTCCGAGTGACGGGGGTGAGTTGCGCCTCAAGAAGCGCGGGGCCGAGTTCTCCATCATGTTGGGCAGCAACGAATTGATGAATAGCCGCCTCAGTGGTTCCGAGGAGGCGCTCGCCAGACTGTCTTGCCTGAGGGTTCGGGGTCGTGAGCGACCACAGATCCTTATCGGTGGGTTGGGGATGGGCTTTACGCTTCGCGCCGCGCTTGCTGAACTCGGGCCCGATGCTCGGATCACCGTGGCTGAGCTGGTACCCGCCGTCGTGGCATGGGCCCGAGGTCCCATGGCCGAGGTATTCGGCGATAGCCTTACGGATCCGCGCGTCAGCATCTTCGAAGGGGATGTCGGCGGCCTGATAAGATCGAGCCGGTCCGCTTACGATGTGATCCTGCTGGATGTCGACAACGGACCTGAGGGGCTGACACGCAAGGCCAATGATAGCCTCTACGACTTGCCGGGGCTTAGCTCCGCTCGGACAGCACTGACTCCGGGTGGCGTCTTTGCCGTGTGGTCATCGGCACCGAACAAAGCCATCACCCAGCGACTGCGCAAGGCGGGATTTGGTGTGGATGAGGTAGGTGCTCGCGCCAACGGAACACGTGGTGGCGGAAGACACACGATTTGGATTGCGACCAAACAAGGTGACTCACCTGGGTCGCAGGCACAAAGCTAGAGCGATAATGCCGTGTGCTTCGTCACCTATTCGAGCCATCACGCAAATTTCATGCTGGACTGCTTGCTTTGATGACGGTTCCCACCCGGAGCACGTTCGAAGTATACAGCATCCATAAACACGAACCTTGGGCCGTAAGCACCGGACATGGGGCGCAGGTTGGAGCACAAGGAATTGAAGAGTGAGCCGAAGTCTGCTGATACCGGCTCGGCAAGAGCCAAGGAGCGTGTGAAGCCATACATCGGGCTCGATCCGGCACAGGCTCTGGCCGCTGCGGTTTCCAAACCGCGCTAGATCAGCCGCCCCGAGCCTGGGTCTCAGATGTGCCAGAAGCTGACCTGCGCTCATGACGATAGGCAATGACCACCACCTGCCATTGTGGGGCTAGTGTTCTGTCACTGACGAGTGATTCCGAAATCCGATCCGACGTGCGATCCTGCTCTGATGGGCAAGATCGAACGCATTGAGGTTCCCGCCGCTGATCGAGATCGCTTGGAGAGCTTGGTCGGTGACCGCAACACATCCCAGAAGGTCGTCTGGCGGGCTCGGATTGTTCTGCTGGCTGGTGAGGGCCTGCGCGCTACCGAGGTCGCCGGCCGCGTCGGCACGAGCACTCTGACGGTGAGGCGCTGGCGCCGCCGCTATGCGCAGGCGGGCGTCGACGGGCTTCTCAAGGACGCCACCCGCCCGCCAGGGCGCAAGCCCCTCACGGCCGCGGTGATCCAGCGGGTTGTCGACATGACTGAAGTAGTTTGGACTTAATCTGACAGACGGTGTCGTTAGGCTGAGGCATGAGCCGAGGCCGGGCGCGGAGTGGTCGGGGTGCGCAGCGCCCGGCCTCGGGGTTCACAAGGAACATCGTCATGACCA
>NZ_VOSK01000120.1 GCF_009296175.1 Microvirga tunisiensis
GCGGATGAAGGGAGTGCATCACGTCCTCCTGCGGTGAGAAGCTCGGCGTCGCAGGCCGTCAAAGCGCCAAGTATACTCCTCAATGGCGTAACGCACCTGATCCCAACAACGTTCCGCTACCAAACAACAATCAGAGCCTCTCCATTCGACACGGTTCGAGACCACCAAAGCCCGGCAATCGTTAGCCGGGCTTTTTTCTTTTCCGCTACGCTGAAACAAGCCAAGCGGTGTGCGAGAGCTTTTTATCTCTGACGGCGCGCGATCTCACTCTTGGAGAAAGGCCCGTCGCAGAGAGCGGAGCGGCATGCTTGTTCGAGCGGGTTCCTGACCGAAGCCAGTTCCGCAACATCGATGAACCGGGCACCCGCCCCGGCTTGAACGGATGGAGGCTCGCATAGCGATATCGCCTGGGCTGAAGACCCCCTCCGCGTCGAGACATTGAGCGTTGGAGGCACCCTTCAGCTCGACATTCCATATTCTATGACCGGTTTACCCGGATGAACGTCAATGACGTGTGACTTCGAGTCACTGCGGGCCCGTTCCACCCATGGAATGGGCCCGTTTGCTTCATGAGCGCAAAAACACGAAAGGCGCCCGAAGGCGCCTTGTCGATGGATTTCCTCAAATGGAGGAATTGGAGCGGGCGAAGGGATTCGAACCCTCGACCCCAACCTTGGCAAGGTTGTGCTCTACCCCTGAGCTACACCCGCACGCTCCGTCTCTCGCATCGAATCCGCTAGCAGGATGGTGGAGCCAGGCGGAATCGAACCGCCGACCTCTTGAATGCCATTCAAGCGCTCTCCCAACTGAGCTATGACCCCCTGCCACGCCTTCCAGCCCGACGCTGCCGCCAGGAGTGGAATGGTGCCGCAAGAGGGATTCGAACCCCCGACCCCCTCATTACGAATGAGGTGCTCTACCAGCTGAGCTATTGCGGCATCGCAATTCTGCGATCCGAGAGGCCGCCCTCTTACCCCCTCCCCCGCTGCTTGGCAAGGGAGGGAAAGATCGGAATGGCCTACCAGACCGAAAAAACGCTGCGACGTGCGGACGCCTGCTCCTTCGGTTTCGGCACGTCGGGCGGCGTGGTCGGGAAAACGACCGGCCCGGGCTGCGGAAGAGGCGTTTCCTCCTTCACCGCTCCCATGGCCGGCTCGGCGATGACGGCCTCGGTTCTGACCTCCGTCTCCGCCAGCGGGGGCTCAGGCGCGGAAACGGGTTCGCTGGAGGGAGGCGGAGAAACAGGCTCTTCGACTGCCGCAATGGGCAACGCCCTGACCTCGTCGTCGAGGTCCGCCGTCACGTCGTCATGGAGGGTGAGCTCGGGAGCGATCAGCACATCCGGCGGCGCCTGCCAGACGAAGGCGTCGAGACGACCGGTGACCGGCGAGATCGGCGCCCAGTGGTCCGACACGACCCCGTCGGCGATCCAAGCCGGATCCCGCGGCGCGCGGGTGGCGCGCGCAAGCCATTCCCGGCCCTTGCCCGTAGCGCCATGCTCCGCCTGCTCCAGATCGGACATGAGCAGGCACACCCGCATGCTCGGCCGGTCCTGCAGCAGAGGCTCCAGTGCATCACGGGCCCGGTCGAACTCCCGTGCTTCCAGGGCGGAGCGCGCCACGGCGAGCCGGCCTTCCGGCGCACCGTTGGAGAGGCGGGAGAGAGTTTCAGCCCGCTTGAGACGGTCGAGCCCCGAATCGCCGGGGCGCAGATTGAGATAGACCTCCGCCAGATCCGGATGCGGCAGACCTTGCCAAGCGGTCTCCACCACCTTGGCCGCCTTGCGCAGATCTCCCTTTCGCGAGAGCAGACGGCCAGCAAGCGCCGCGGCCGGCACGAGATCGGGAGCGAGCTTCGCGGCATCCTGAGCGCTTCGGAGTGCGCCCTCCGGATCGTGGTCCACCCTCTCCAGGGCATCGGCCGTCAGAAGCACGGCCCGGTGGCGTCTGGCCGTCTTCTTGTCGAGGAGGCCGAGCGAGGTCCGCCGCTCGACCGTTTCGAGCGCTCCGCGCCAATCCCGTTCGGCGCAGCGCGCCTCGAGAACCGCGTCGCTCGCCCAGGCGGCGGCCGGCGCCAGGCGCACCGCCTCGGAGGCAAATTGATGGGCCGACGCCGCATCGCCCCGGCGCCGTGCCTCGACGAAGAGGCCGCGCAGGCCGAGGACCCGGGTCTCGTCCTCGTCCATCATCTGCGAGAAGGCGGCTTCGGCAGCCTCCCGGTTGCCGGAGACCTGGGCGGCCTGCGCCTTGAGCAGGAGCGTCAGCGGCTCCTTGCCCAGCAGGCGCTCGGCCTCGTTGGCATAGCGACGGGCCGCGATGGTATCGCCCGCGCCCACGGCCACCATGCCCCTGGAGACGGCTTGGTAGCCCCGGGAGCGGCGGCGCGCCCGCGACGCGAAGGTCAGGCGGGAGGGAAGCTGGATGAGGCCTGTGACCAGGGACCAGAGCACGGCCAAGGCCAGCGCAACGCCGGCCAGCGCGATGGCGGCCACCGCCACCGACATCTGGATCTCGTAACCGCCGAAGGTGATCAGAACCGTACCGGGCCGGTCGGCCAGCCAGACCGCGGCAAAGGCCGCGACACAGAGAAGACCGATGAAGACAAGAGCGCGCCACATGCGGGGCTGATCCTTTTATTGCGTCGTACGATTGAGGGTGGCCAGAGCATCAGCGCTGATCGCCTGCGCGGCCTGGTGCGCTTCGGCGACCGCCCTGACCTGCCGGCCCCAGTCTTCGGAGAGCCTTCGCGACGGTTCCGGTAAGGCATTCCAGGCAGCGGCGGCCTCCACCACATCGCCGCGCTCCAGGGCCTGCCTGATGCGGGCGACAAGAGCCGGAACGCCGGTCGAGCCCGGTTCGTTCACCGGCTTGACCGTCACCACGCGGTCGGCCATGCGCAGGAGCCGGTCGGTCCAGCCCTCGGCCGGGCCGCGGCTCTCGCGCAGGATCGCCGTCTCGACCGGCTCGAAGCTGTGGGCAAGGGTGGCGGCTGTCGGAGCTCCTTGTTGCGCGAAGGGCTCCAAAGGCGCCACGCGGCTGGCGTCGGCTCCAGCCTTCTTCACGCCGTCGAGCACTTGCGTATAGGGCGTTCCGCTTTTCAGGGCATCGTTCAGGCGTCCGGCGAGAACGACCTTGGTTCCGGTCTGGCTCGCCGCCTCGGCGTTCCGGGTGTTCTCCGCCGCCTGCTGGGAGAGCGTCGCAAGGCGCTGCTCCTGCTCGGTGAAACGACGGTCGGTGTCCGCGAAGCGGCGCTCCGCCTCCCCGAGACGCCTTTCCGCCTCGCCGTAACGGCGGTCCTGATCGGCGAAGCGCCGGTCCAAATCCGCGATGCGGCGGTCGAGTTCCTGCGTGACGCTTGCGGCATTCGTTGCATTCTGGGCATTCGCCCGGACCTGCTCCTCCAGCGTCGAGATGCGGTTGGACAGGTCGGTGAGCGCCGCCTCGTTCTGGGGTGAAGGCTGCGGGGCCTCCGGCGCGGGACGGTTCAGGGCATCCTGCGCCTGGGTGGCAGCCTGCTGAGCCGTCCCTTGAATGGCCTGGAGCCGCTGATCCAGTTCTCCCCGGGCGGTTTCGAGTGCCTGGAGCCGGTCTTCCAGCGCCTGCGTGTTGGCCTGTGGCTGCCCGGAGGGAGCCGGCTGCTGCCGCAGGGCGTTCACGCGCTGCTCCAGTTGCGCGAGCCGCGGGTCGTCCTGAGCCGGAGAGCCCTGCCAGGCCTGCAATCCATAAAGAAGCCCCGCTCCGACGAGGCCGCCGAGCAGGCCCGAACCGATGAGGGCACCGGCTGAACCGCGCCGCTCGGGAGCCGGTGGTGGGAGCACGGCATCTTCGCGCGTCCGGGATGCGGAAGGCTCCTGGTAGGAGCTGTCAGACGAGATGGTATCCTGCCTTCCAGACCCCTCGCCATACCCCTCGACGGATGCCCCGGACGGAAGGGTGTCGGTGCCGATCCCGGAATCGAGACTGGCTTCCGGCGAGGCCACCACGTCCTCGGCCGGAGGCTCGCTGCCGCTGGCGATGGTCTCGTCGGGCGTCACGTCCGGCGTCCCGCCCGCGGGGATCGTCTCCCCGGCGGGGGTCTCGGCGAGAGCGTCCTGCCCAACCGTGTCTTGTCCGAGCGTCTCATGTCCGAGCGTGTCTTGGCCCAGCGTGTCCTGGGCCTCGGCGCCGGGGCGGCTCGCCCGGGCGATGCCGTCGTCGATCACGGTCGCCTTAAGGTCAAGGGTCGCCGGCTCACGCGAGGGCTTCTTGCGGGACGATTTCGGACGTCGGGAATCAGATGAATCGGTCACGGGTCACTCTTGCACGGGTCGCCAGGGGAAGATTCGCGTAAGGCGAGATCTTCGAAGGGTCAGTGTGAAATGCAATTGAGGCAAGCTTGGGCGCAGCGTTTCGTTCCCTCCCGGCGGTACGATCTCAAAACGGATGGGCCCATCGGACCACGATCCTCTCCGTATGGCAAAGCTCCCTACCGTCCGAATCGTAAACGAAGCGGCGACAGGGTTCATGGGAGCAGATCGAGGAGCCTGAGAAGCGCATCCTCGGAAGGATCTCCCGCCACGAGGGTCGCGGCGCCGGCCGTGGTCAGGGGCGCGGCCACATCGGCCGAGAGGCAGAGATGCGGAAAGGCTCTAAGGTGGGATGCCAGTCCCGCCTCCTCCGCCAGCCGGACGACGAGATCCGCGCTCCGCCGTGAATAATGGAGCGCGGCGCCGATTTGGCCAGTGCGCAGGGCCTCGATGGCGGCCTCGGGAAGATGCTCGACGGCTTTCGCCTCATAGGCCTCCCATGGCAGCACGGTGAAACCGGCCGCGCGCAGGGACGCCGCCGGCTCCTCCTTGTGATGACGGGCCGTCACATGAAGAAGAGCAAGGCCGGACGGCAATCGCCCGCGAATCAGCCGCGACAGCGACACCGCATCGCCGTCCGCCACGGTCACGTCGGCGAACCCTTGCGAGCGCACCGCGTCCGCCGTGCGCTCGCCGACAGTGAAGACCGGCTTCTGCCGATCCAGGGCCGCCAGGGCCTCCGCCGCATGGGCGCTGGTGACGATGAGGGCGTCGCAACGCGCCTCGGGCGCGGGATCGCCCGTGGGCACGATCCGGGTCACGGGCGCAAGGCACGCCGCGTGACCGAGGCCCGCCAGCCTCTCAGCCGTGCGCCCGGAATCATGGGCGGAGCGGGTGACGAGAACCCGCATCAGGCTTTCAGGAAGTCGGGCGGCATGCGGGCGCGCAATTCCGAGCCGGCCTCGCGCCCGAGCGCCACCGCGTCGTCCGGCGAGCCGCGGCGAACCGCCTCCAGGCTCTCCGACCCGTCGGGGCGCAGCACGAGGCCGCGGATTTCGAGGTCGTTGCCGATCAGCCGCGCATGGCCCGCGATGGGCGTGCGGCAGGAGCCGTCGAGGATGGTGAGAAAGGCCCGCTCGGCGGCGAGCGCATGGCCGGTTGGCCCATCGAGGATCGGTTGCAGGGCCGCCCGCACCCGCTGGTCCTCGGCGCGGATCGCGACCGCGATGGCGCCCTGCCCGACGGCGGGAAGAAAATCGTCCGTCTCGAGAACGGTCGTGACGTGGTCGGTGAGCCCGAGACGGCGCAGGCCCGCCATGGCGAGCAAGGTCGCGTCGACCTCGCCGCGTTCGAGCTTGGCGAGCCGCGTCTGCACGTTGCCGCGCAGCAGCGTGACCTGGAGGTCGGGCCGCAGGCGGCGAACCTGCGCCTGGCGCCGCAGCGAGGCCGAGCCGACGACGGCGCCCTGCGGCAGATCGTTCAGGCTCTTGAAGCGATGGCTGATGAAGGCGTCGCGCACGTCCTCCCGGGGCAGGAAGCCGGCGATGACGATGCCCTCCGGCAGGGTCGTCGGCAGGTCCTTGGCGGAATGGACCGCAAGGTCGATAGAGCCTTCGAGCAGCGCGATGTCGAGCTCCTTGGTGAAGAGCCCCTTGCCGCCGGCCTCCGAGAGGGGCCGGTCCTGGATGGCATCGCCCGTGGTCTTGATGATCGACAGGGGCAGGTGCTCGACGGTCCAGCCATGGGCGGCGACCAGCCTGTCTTGCGTCTCGTGAGCCTGTGCGAGGGCGAGCGGGCTGCCTCGCGTACCGATGACCAGGGTGGGTGAAGAGGCCATTCTGGCTGGGTTCTCCAATCAAAGGTTTCCGACGAAACTCACCTCGAGCCTCATCCTGAGAATCCGGCTCATCAGATACCGACGCCCTCTCACGTCATCACCGGCCTCGTGCCGGTGATCCCGATTGAGAAAAGCTCAGCGCTCTTCCGGTAGGGATGGCCGGGACAAGCCCGGCCATGACGGCGAGGGAAGCTCATGACGAGCCAGCCTCTCAGGATGGGGCCGGTGTTTTGTCAGATCTTCCAAAAACAACATCCGCGTTTGATCTTGTGCGGCGCGGCGGACTATAGGGGGAGGAGCGCCGGGCCGGAAGTCCGGACAACACCTTAATCGAGCAGCCAACGATCATGCGCATTCTAGGCATCGAGACCACCTGCGACGAGACCGCGGCCGCCGTGGTCGGCGTCGGCTTCGATGGACGCGGCGAGATCCTCTCCAACGAGGTCTTGAGCCAGATCGCCGAACACGCCCGCTACGGCGGCGTCGTGCCGGAGATCGCAGCCCGCGCCCATGTGGAGGTGATTGACCGGCTCATCGCCCGCGCGCTGAAAAGCGCCGACTGCTCCGTGAAGGATCTCGACGGGATCGCCGTGGCGGCCGGCCCCGGCCTGATCGGCGGCGTCCTGGTGGGCCTGACCACCGCGAAAGCCATCGCGCTCGTCACGCGCAAGCCCCTGATGGCCGTGAACCATCTCGAGGCGCATGCGCTCACCGCGCGTCTCACCGAGGGCATCGGCTTTCCCTATCTCCTGCTGCTCGCCTCCGGCGGCCACACCCAGCTCGTGGCGGTGCGCGGCGTCGGCGATTACGTGCGGCTCGGCACCACCATCGACGACGCCATCGGCGAGGCCTTCGACAAGGTCGCCAAGATGCTGGGCCTGCCCTATCCCGGCGGGCCGCACGTGGAGCAGGAGGCGGCCAAGGGCAATCCGGAGCGCTTCGCCTTCCCCCGTCCCATGCAGGGCCGCGCGGAACCGAATTTCTCGCTCTCCGGCCTCAAGACCGCGGTGCGGATCGAGGCGGAAAAGATCGCCCCGCTCACGGCCAGCGACATCTCCGATCTCTGCGCCAGCTTCCAGGCCGCCATCGTCGACGTGGTGGTCGACCGCACCCGCGTGGGCCTGCGCGCCTTCCGCGAGATTGCGGGCCACCCGACTGCACTGGTGGTAGCCGGCGGCGTCGCGGCCAACCAGGGCATGCGCCAAGGGCTTCAGCGCCTGGCCGTCGAAGCCGGACTCAAGCTCGTCGCACCACCGCTGCATCTGTGCGGCGACAACGGCGCCATGATCGCCTGGGCGGGCCTCGAGCGCATGCGCCTCGGCCTCATCGACGACATCGCAGCCCCGGCCCGCGCCCGCTGGCCGCTGGACACCAGCCGCGACGAGGCCGGAGCGAAGGCGTAAACGACATGAATATCCGAGGAGGCTGTCTGATCGATCACAGGTGCCTTCTCCCTCCCCCTTGTGGGGAGGGATCAGAGACCTGCGGTTCGTGAGATGACCGTGCAAGTTCAAACCATCGGCATCGCCGGAGCCGGCGCTTGGGGAACGGCGCTCGCCAATGCCGCGGCCAGCGCCGGCAACGACGTGGTGCTCTGGATGCGCTCGCCCGAGCACGCCGCGGCCCTGGCGGCGACGCGAAGCAACGAGCGCTTCCTGCCCGGCGTGAAACTGCATGACCGCATCCGTCCGACTGCGGACCTCTCCGATCTCGCTTCTTCGCGCGCCGTCCTTCTCGTCACGCCCGCACAGACGACGCGGGAGATGAGCGCCGCGCTGGCAGCGGTGCTGCCGGTCGAGACGTCGCTCGTGCTCTGTGCCAAGGGGATCGAGCGGGAGAGCAGGGCCTTTCTCTGCGACGTGGTGGAAACCGTGCGTCCCGGCTCGCCCGTGGCCGTGCTCTCGGGCCCCAGCTTCGCCGACGACGTGGCCCGTGGCCTGCCCACCGCCGTGACGCTCGCCTGCCGGAAAGCGGATCTCGCCGAAGATCTCGCGACGGCCCTCTCCGGTCCGGCGCTGCGTGTCTATCATCACCGGGACATACGCGGCGTCGAGATCGGCGGCGCGGCCAAGAACGTGCTCGCCATCGCCTGCGGGGCCGTGGCCGGCAAGGGCCTCGGCGAGAGCGCCAAGGCGGCGCTCATCGCCCGCGGCTTCGCCGAGCTCCTGCGCTTCGCCCGCGCCTATGGGGCCAAGGCGGAGACCCTGATGGGTCTCTCGGGGCTCGGCGACCTGGTGCTCACCTGCTCCTCGGCCCATTCCCGCAACTTCGCCTTCGGCCAGCGCCTCGGCCAGGGCCTGAGCGTCGCGGACGCCGCCGGCGGCAAGCTGGTGGAAGGGGCCGCGACCGCCAGCGCCCTCGTGGCGCTCGCCCGCGCAAAGAACATCGACATGCCGATTGCGGAAGCCGTCGAGCAGATCCTGTCCGGCGCATGGACCCTCGATCAGGCGGTCGATGCGCTCATGAACCGTCCCATCAAGTCCGAGCACTGAGCATGATCCGAAAAGGCGGACACCGGTTTTCCGGCAGGATCATGCAGCACTAAAGAAGAGTACGCGTCGATGGCCTACTGGCTCTACAAATCCGAACCCTCCGTCTGGTCGTGGGATGCCCAAGTGGCGCAAGGCGACAAGGGCACCCACTGGAACGGCGTGCGCAACCACGTCGCCAAGCAGAACCTGATGGCCATGAGATTGGGCGAGCAGGGCTTCTTCTACCATTCCAACGAGGGCAAGGCCGTCGTCGGCATCGTCGAGGTGATCAGGGAATACTACCCCGACCACACGGACGCGACGGGCAAGTTCGGCATGGTCGACATCAAGGCGGTGAAGCCCTTTCCCAAGCCCGTGACGCTCGACGACATCAAGAAGCAGCCCGGCCTCGAAAAGATGATCCTGGTCAACAATTCCCGCCTCTCCGTGCAGCCGGTGACGGACGAGGAATGGGCGATCGTGTGCCGGATGGGCGGGCTCTGAGAGCGACCGGATCCGCTCACGTCCAGCGCTTCAGCACGATCGAGGCATTGACTCCCCCGAACCCGAAGCCGTTGGACAGGGCGAATTCGGTCGGCTGCCTGCGCCCTTCGGGCCCGACGAGATCCAATCCGTCCGCGAGGGGATCTGGCTGATTGAGATTGAGGGTTGGAGGCAATGCGCCGTCCCGCAAGGCAAGCAGCGTGAAGATGGCCTCGAGGCCGCCCGCCGCGCCGAGAAGATGGCCTGTTGCAGACTTGGTCGCGGAGATCGCCGGGCCACGCCCCGGAAAGAGGGACCGGATGGCCGCGAGCTCGCCCCGGTCGCCGACCGGCGTCGAGGTGGAATGAGCGTTGAGATGCTGGATGTCCTGCGGCTGAAGCCCGGCATCCTTGAGAGCCAGCGCCATCGCGCGCCGTGCGCCGTCTCCGTCGTCGGGACCTGCGGTCATGTGATAGGCGTCCGCGCTCGTTCCATAGCCGAGGATCTCCGCGAGCGGCGTCGCGCCACGGGCGCGGGCGTGATCCAGGTCTTCGATCACGAGAATGCCCGCCCCCTCCCCCATCACGAATCCGTCCCGGTCCGCGTCGAAGGGGCGTGAGGCTTTCTCAGGCTCGTCGTTGAACCCCGTCGAGAGCGCACGAGCCGCGGCGAAGCCTGCGAGGCTCACGCGGTCGATGCAGGCCTCGGCTCCTCCGGCGACGGCAATGTCCGCCTCACCGGCGCGGATCAGGCGCGCCGCGTCGCCCAGGGCCTGGACGCTTGCCGCGCAGGCGGTCGTCGGCGCGCCGAGCGGGCCCTTGAACCCGTGCCGGATCGAGACCTGCCCGGCAGCGAGATTGACGAGGAAGGACGGCACGGTGAAGGGCGAAAGCCGCCGGGGGCCCTTGTCGCGAACGGTCTCGGCAGCCTCCATCATGGCGGGGAAGCCGCCGACGCCCGAGGCGATCACAGTGGCCGTCCGCTCCCGGTCGGCTTCCGTCTCAGGTTTCCAGCCGGCTTGCGCCAACGCCTCCTCCGCCGCGAGAACGGCGAACTGGATGAAGCGGTCCATCTTCTTCCGGTCCTTGACCGGGATGACCTGATCCGGATCGAACCCGGCCTCAGAGTCCATCGCCCGGTCGGGGACCGTCCCGGCAATCTTCGCCCCGAGGTCCGCGACCATGGCGTCAGGCAGGCGCCGGAGGCCGGATCGTCCGGCAAGGAGCCGCTTCCAGGCGGTCTCCACGCCGACGCCGAGCGGCGAGACCAACCCCATTCCCGTGACGACCACCCGTCTTCGTGCCATGTTCCGACTCGCGATAAATAATGTAGATACACTATTTGATGCGAACCGGCTTTGCTAGAGCCCATTTTTCATTCGCCGAATTGGCGGGTTCGCGTCGAAAAAGTGATATTCACTTTCAGGACTGTCCAGGAACCGCGCAATGAAGGACGAAAGAATTCGGTCTGTCGCCCAGTCGTGCCTGAGCCGCCGCACCCGCGCGACGGCGGCGGTCCTGTCGCGCCATTACGGCGCGCAGCTCCGGTCGACGGGATTGTCCGGCGTGGAATTCTCGCTCCTTGTGGCGATCGCGGGCCAGGACGGCCCGAGCGTCAGCGCCGTTGCGGAGACCTTGGGCTTCGATTCCACGACGGTCGTGCGCAACCTGAAGCATCTGGAGCGTCGCCGCTTCGTCGAAAGCGAAGGCGGCCGGGGCCGCGCGGGCAAGCGTCTGCGTGTCACGGATGAAGGCGAAGCCGCGCTCTCGGCGGCCCTCGACAGCTGGGAAGTGGTCAACCGCGCGCTCGTCGAGAAACTCGGCGCCGCGCGTGTGAAGGAGGGCCTGCGATTCCTCGAAGCCCTGGAGGAAGTGGCCCTCTCGAGCGCAGCCCCACGAGCGCCGAAAGTATGAACGACCAAAGTCCGATCGTCGTCCCGCTTGCCCGGACCCTCTCAATTTCCGTAAACCTAGACCTAAATCCATCAGGCAAGCGTCTGGGAGAAGCGCCATGGAAGAGAAGATCTACGACGTGCCGGCCGAGTGGACGCATCGCGCCTATCTGGACGATGCGGGCTATCGGGCGAAGTACGAGGCTTCGATCAGGAACCCGGAGGCCTTCTGGGCCGAGGAGGCCAAGCGCATCCACTGGTTCAAGCCCCCGACCCGGATCAAGAACACCAATTTCGGCCCCGACAACGTGGCGATCCGCTGGTTCGAGGACGGCGTCACCAACGTGGCCTATAACTGCGTCGACCGGCATCTCCACACCCGGGGCGATCAGGTCGCCATCATCTGGGAGGGCGACGACCCGTCCGAGTCGAAGACGATCACCTACCGCGAGCTGCACGCGGAGGTCTGCCGCATGGCCAACATCATGCGCAACCGCGGCGTCGAGAAAGGCGACCGGGTCACGATCTACATGCCGATGATCCCGGAAGCCGCCTATGCCATGCTGGCCTGCGCGCGGCTCGGCGCGATCCACTCCGTGGTGTTCGGCGGCTTCTCGCCCGATTCGCTCGCCAGCCGCATCCAGGACGCCAAAACCGCCTTCGTCATCACGGCCGACGAGGGCCTGCGCGGCGGCCGGAAAGTTCCGCTGAAGGTGAACGTGGACGCCGCCATCGAGCGCGTCGGACCCGGCGTGGTCGATCACGTGCTGGTGGTGCGCCGCACGGGCTCCGACGTCAACATGGTGCCGGGCCGCGACGTGTATTACGACGAGGCGGCGGAACTCGTCTCCGACGATTGCCCCGTTGAGGAGATGAACGCGGAGGATCCGCTGTTCATCCTCTACACGTCAGGCAGCACCGGGACGCCCAAGGGCGTGCTGCACACCACCGGGGGCTATCTCGTCTATGCGGCGATGACGCATCAAGTCGTGTTCGACTACCACGACGGCGACGTCTATTGGTGCACCGCCGACGTGGGCTGGGTGACGGGCCATTCCTACATCCTCTACGGGCCGCTGGCGAACGGCGCCACGACGCTGATGTTCGAGGGCGTGCCCACCTATCCGACGATCTCCCGCTTCTGGGAGGTCATCGACAAGCACCAGGTCAACATCTTCTACACCGCGCCGACCGCCATCCGCTCCCTGATGCAGGCCGGCGAGGAGCCGGTGAAGAAAACCTCGCGCAAATCCCTGCGCCTCCTCGGCTCGGTCGGCGAGCCGATCAATCCGGAAGCCTGGGAATGGTACCATCGCGTGGTCGGCGACGACCGCTGCCCGATCGTCGACACCTGGTGGCAGACCGAGACCGGCGGCATCCTGATCACGCCGCTTCCCGGCGCCACCCGGCTGAAGCCCGGCTCGGCCACCCATCCGTTCTTCGGCGTGAAGCCGCAGATCGTGGACGCGGACGGCAAGGTGCTGGACGGCGCCGCCGAGGGCAACCTCGTGATCGCCGATTCCTGGCCGGGTCAGATGCGCACGGTCTACGGCGACCACGAGCGCTTCGTGCAGACCTACTTCTCGACCTATCCGGGCAAGTATTTCACCGGCGACGGCTGCCGGCGCGATGCGGACGGCTATTACTGGATCACCGGACGCGTCGACGACGTGATCAACGTGTCGGGCCACCGCATGGGCACGGCGGAGGTGGAATCCGCGCTCGTCGCCCATCCGAAGGTCTCGGAGGCCGCCGTGGTGGGCTACCCGCACGACATCAAGGGCCAGGGCATCTACGCCTATGTCACCCTGATGGCCGGCGAGGAGCCGTCCGAGGAGCTGCGCAAGGAGCTCGTCGCCTGGGTGCGCAAGGAGATCGGCCCCATCGCGTCTCCCGACCTGATCCAGTTCTCGCCCGGCCTGCCCAAGACCCGCTCGGGCAAGATCATGCGCCGAATCCTGCGCAAGATCGCCGAGGACGAGTTCGGCTCGCTCGGCGACACCTCGACGCTGGCCGACCCCACCGTGGTCGACGACCTGATCACCAACCGCCAGAACAAGCGCACGCAGGCGGCGTGAGCGTTGACTTGAACGCCGTGCCATGGCCGGGCGCTGTCCCGGCCATGGTTCAATCGGCGGACGATCCCAGGTCTGAATGGTGATCTAAGGTCTGGATGGTATGAACGCGCGGACGATCGTGACGTGACAGGGCGCACAACTTGGCTGGAGGAACGCTGTTGAGCTCCTCTTGATCCAAGCGTAGGATTTGGACTCGTTATTCCGGGAGCACGGTCCATGGCCTTGAAGCAGTTTTTCACAGAGCATCCGGAGTCGGTCGGCGAGAGCTATCTGGAGCATATGAACGTTGCTCTGAGCTTCGCTGTCCCTCTGCTCGCTGCTGGTCTTGCGGCCCTGATCCACGCCTTCCTGCCCTTCCTCTTCCTCACGACCGCCAGCCGCACGGTGAAGCAGCTGCATGCCCGGATGGTGAACCGCCATCCGCACGCGGTTTCGCACGATGCGCGCGACCGCATGCTGGCCTGGGACCCGGTGATCTGAACCTGCTCCAGCAGAAGAGGCTGGAACCGTAGCCGTTCCTTTCGCGTCTCACCCTCACCTGTTTCCGCAGGAGGGTTCGAGACATGAGCATCCGCGCCGCATTCACACTTGCCGCCATCATCGGCATCACCGCCGCCAGTACCGGCGCATCCGCCCGCGAGGTCGTGCCCTTCGAGGCGCGCGTCTCGCCCGGCACCGTCGTCATCAAGACGGCCGAGCGGCGGCTCTATTACGTGCGTGGCGACGGAACCGCCCTGCGCTACCGCGTGGCCGTGGGCAAGCCCGGCAAGCAATGGTTCGGCGAGGCGCGGATCGACGGCAAATACGTCCGCCCCGCCTGGTCGCCGCCGGACGAGGTGAAGCGCGACAACCCGCGCCTGCCCGACGTGATCCCCGGCGGCGCCGCGAACAATCCCATGGGCGCGCGGGCGCTCACCCTCGATCTCGACGAATACGCCATCCACGGCACCAACCGCCCGAGTTCCATCGGCACCTATGCGTCCTACGGCTGCATCCGCATGCTCAACGAGGACATCGTCGATCTCTACGAGCAGGTGAGTGTCGGCACGCGGGTGGTGGTGGTGCCGTGACAGGCCATCCTGGCCGGGACGAGCCCGAGGATGACGGAGAAGGGCGGCGACGGAATAAGGATCACTCGGCCGTGACCCCATAAATCGACCGGCCGGACAGCTTGTCGGGTTCGCTATGCCCCGATAGCGAACCAAATTCTGCGTCGGGGTCAGCAGAAGCTGAGGGCTTGCCCGTCAACCACCATCAGCCGTTCTCGCATCGACGTCCGTCACGCCTCATTGCTGATCTTCGAAGTCATCCCCTGGCCGCCATTACCGCTCTCAACCAAGGCGCGATCCCTAAACCGCAGGAACAAAGCGCAAAGTGGGTATTTGCTTGCGAAATCGGTCTCACTTCGCGGCGTAATTGCCTCGCAAGATCAGGCGCATGGGAGTGATTCACGGACGACGATGGGCCAAAGGCGGATATCCAGGAAGGTCCGGATCGGCCGGGTTGTGCATTGTCAATCATCGCAGTGGCCGGTAACCTCCCGCTGCCTACGCGTGCGCGTCCAGAAGCTGTGAACCGCAAGGAAGTGTTCAGATGCTGACGAAACGCGAGCTGCTTGACTCTGCTGCAATGGCCTTACTCGCCGCCACGATGGCGAAGTCCACTCCGGCCATGGCGCAGAACAAGGCCGAGTGGCCCAACCTCCTGGAGGCCAAGGACATCGCTGAAGAAGGCTTCATCTACGGCCTGCCGCTCGTGATGTTTTATGCGGTCATGCAGGAGTTCGCCGTGGACAGGAACTCGGGGCAGTTCAAGGCACCGTTCAACGAAATCAACAACCAGAACCGCGTCGCCACCCCGGCGGACACGGCCGTCATCACGCCGAACAGCGACACCCCTTACTCGATGCTCTGGCTGGATTTGCGCGCCGAACCGATGGTCATCTCGGTGCCGACGATCGAAAAGGACCGCTACTACTCGGTCCAGTTGATCGACGGCAACACCTACAATTTCGGCTACATAGGCACGCGCGCCACGGGCACCGAGGCGGGCGACTATCTGGTGGTCGGCCCCGATTGGAAAGGCGGAACGCCCACCGGGATCAGGCAGGTCTTCCAATCGACGACGCCGTTCCCCCTCGCGCTGATCCGCACCCAGCTCTTCAATCCCGACAATATGCCGAACGTCGAGAAAATTCAGTCCGGGTACAAATCGCAGCCGCTTTCTGCCTTCCTCAAACAACCGGCCCCGCCCGCCGCGCCGAAGATCGAGTTCGTTCCTGCCACCACGACCGGGATCAAGGACAACTTCTTCCAGTATCTCGACGCGGCCCTGCAATACGTCCCTGAGACGCCACGGGACAAGGCGATCCGTGCGAAACTCGCGAAGATCGGCATAGGTCCTGGCACGACCTTCGCGTTCAACGATCTATCGCTCGAACACAAGGCCGCAATCCTGGTGGCCATGAAGCAGGGCGACGACAAGGTCGACAAGTGGCTGGCCAGCGGCAACAAGGATATCAACGGCTGGAGCGTCGGCTCCTTCCTTGGCGATGAGGCCTTCTACAACGGCGACTGGGTGATGCGGGCCGGCGCCGCCAAGGGCGGGCTCCTGGGCAACGATGCCGTGGAAGCGATGTATCCCTATACTCGAACGGACGCGACCGGTGAGCCGCTCGACGGCAGCAAGCATAGGTACACCATCACCTTCCCACCCGGCCAGTTGCCGCCGGTGAACGCGTTCTGGTCGGTTACGATGTACGACGGCAGGAGTCAGTTCCTGGTCAAGAACCCGATCGATCGCTACCTCATCAACTCTCCGATGATGTCGGCGATGACAAAGGACGCGGACGGCTCGCTGACGCTGTACATCCAGAAGGACAGCCCCGGCGCGGACAAGGAGGCCAATTGGCTTCCGGCGCCGGATGACACGATCTATCTCGTGATGCGCCTCTATTGGCCGAAGCCTGCGCCACCGTCGATCCTGCCGGCAGGCGAAGGGACATGGCGGCCACCCGGTGTGAAACGGGTTTCATAGAAAGGGCAGATTGCACCTTGCCGCCCCGACCGATGTTGCTCGCGGGTCGCGGCTACGATGCCAATTGGATCAGGGAGCTTACTGCCCGCAAGGAGCATGGGCGAACCGTCTGCCGAACTGAAACCGCAAGGACCCGATCTGCTTCAGCCCCAAGCTCTATCACGCATACAACCTGATCGAACGGTTCTTCAACAAGATCAAGCAATGGTGGCGTGTCGCGACCCGGTACGACAAGCTCGCAACCGACTATCTGGTGCTCGTCAAACTCGCATCGATCCGGATCTTGCTACCCGCGAATGAGTCCACGCCTTAGTCGTACCGATACAGATCCGCCCGCGTCGGTGGCAGGCCCGAAGGCCCGCGCGCGCGCTTTGACGCCAATGTCTGGTTCACGCCCACCGCCGCGCGCTCGAAGGCGAGCGAGCAGCCGGCGAGATAGAGCAGCCACATGCGGGTCTTCTCCGGCCCGACGAGCGCCTCGGCCTCCTTGCGGCGGGCATTGAGGCTTTCCCACCAGAGCCTCGTCGTGCGCTGATAATGCTCGCGCCAAGCCTCCACATCATGCACCTCGAAGCCGTGGCGTTCCAGGTTGGAAACGGACATGCCCAGGTGGTCGAGCTCGCCGCCGGGGAAGATATAGCGGGTGAGCGCCTTGTATTCGGGCTTGAGCTTCTGGAACGCCTTGTCGCTGCGCTTGGCGCGCCGTGCGATGGTGTGATGCAGATAAAGCCCACGCGGGCGCAGCAGGCGATGCACGGCGCCGAAATAGGCCGGGTGGTTGGCGATTCCCACATGCTCGAACATGCCGATGGAGGAGATCTTGTCGAACTCGCCTTCCATCTGGGTGAAGTCCTTCACCAGCACCTCGACCCGATCCTGCAGCCCTAGACGCTGCACCTTGTCCCGCGCCAGCGCCGCCTGCTCCTCGGCGAGCGTCACGCCGGTGGCCTTGACGCCGTAATACTGCGCGGCGTGGCAGATGAGGGCGCCCCAGCCGCAGCCGATGTCGAGCAGGCGTTCGCCGGGCTTGAGCCGCAGCTTGCGGCAGATCATGTCGAGCTTGTCCCGTTGCGCGCGGGCGATATCGTCGTGCCAGTCCGGCTGGAAGTACGCGCAGGTATAGACCATCTCCGGGTCGAGGAAGAGCCGGTAGAACTCGTTCGACACGTCGTAATGGTAGGCGACGTTCTGCTTGTTGGTCCGGGGCTTCCCGTCGCGGGCGTCCGGCTTGTCCTCGACCCGGGCGAGCGGGCGCGGCATGTCGGCCGGCGCGCGCAGGAAATGATAGGCGGTCTTGAGAGCTTTCAGCTTGTTCAAGGTCTTCAGGCGCCTGCCGGCCTTCTGCGGGCGCTGGGAGGCGAGATCGAAGATGGTGCCGTTCTTGAGATCGAGCAGCCCGGCCACGTAGGCGTTGAGCGCCGTATCCAGGTTCGGGCGGCGCAGGAGGGCGGCGATCACGCTCTCGCGCCGGATGACGAGCCGCATGGCATAGGACGGCAGATCCGCCGGGATCGTCGAGCCGTCCCACAATTCGAAGCCGAACTGGAGGTCGAGCGCCCGGTGCGCGTCGCCCAAAAGATCCCGGAACATCTCCAGTCGTGCCGTCTCGCCCGCCCCAGCCATGAGCTCTCCCTTTTGGGCAAGGTAGCGGGAGGGCGGCGAGGGAACAACAGGCGCTTTCGCGCGCCGGCATTCCCTCAACGTTTAACTCGCCAGACCGGACAGATGCCCTAGCTTTTCGGGATTGCGGACGACGTAGACCCCGACGATGCGGCCATCCTCGATGTCGAGGGACGTGGTCTGCACCATGCCGTCCTTTTCGAGGGTGACGAAACCAGGCAATCCGTTGATCAGCCCCCTGTAGAGAACCGGAGGCAATTGGCCTTCGTCGTTGCGCGCCACGCCCATGAAGAGGCCCGCCACCCTGCGGAAACCGAAGAGCGGGTTGAGGGCGGCGTTCCGGATGCCGCCGCCATCCGTGTAGGAGACGACCTCCTCCGCCAGGAGATTGCGCAGCGCCGTCAGGTCGCCGCTGCGCGAGGCGGCGAAGAACGCGTCGGTCATCCGCTCGCCTTCCTGGCGGTCGATGGGGTAGCGGGGGCGCTCGGCGCGCACGTTCTTTCTGGCGCGCGCAGCGAGCTGGCGGCAGGCGGCGGGATCCCGGTCCAGAGTGGCGGCGACCTCGTCGAAGCCGAGCCCGAACACGTCGTGCAGGAGGAAGGCCGCGCGTTCCAGCGGCGAGAGCCGCTCCAGCGCCATCATCAGTGTCAGCGACAGATCCTCGCTCAAATCGTCCTCCCCGGCCGTTTCCAGAACCGGCTCGGGCAGCCAGGGACCGATATAGGTCTCGCGCTTGACCCGCGCCGATTTGAGGATGTCGAGGCACAGGCGGGTCACCGTCTTGGACAGGAAGGCGCCCGGTTCGCGGATGGCGGACCGGTCCGTCTGGTGCCAGCGGATATAGGCCTCCTGCACCACGTCCTCGGCCTCGGCGATGGAGCCGAGCATACGGTAGGCCAGGCGGACCAGCCCCGGCCTGAGGGGCTGGAACCGGTCCGCCGCGTCATCGTCAGGCGGCAGCACGGCTTGCCTCGACCGGATGGATGGACCGGAAGCCGATGGCCAGCCGGTTCCAGGCGTTGATCGCGCCGATCATCAGGGTCAGGTTGACCTGCTCCACCGGGGTGAAGTGCCGGCTCAGCTCGGCATAATCTTCATCGGGGGCGTGGGTCTCGGCCACCAGCGTCAGGGCCTCGGTCCAAGCGAGCGCGGCCCGCTCGCGGTCGCTGTAGAGCGGCGATTCCCGCCAGGCGCTCAGAAGATACAGTCTCTCCTCGCTCTCGCCGTTGGCGCGCGCGTCCTTGGTGTGCATGTGGATGCAATAGGCGCAGCCGTTGATCTGCGAGGCGCGGGTCTTCACCAGCTCGAGCAGGCTGTGCTCCAGACCGCTGTTCTTCAGGGTCTTTTCCAGCTCCATCATCGGCTTCAGGGAACCGGGGGCGACTTCGAAGGGAATCAACCGGGCTTTCATCGTCTTGGTCCTCATGTGTCGTGTTGCTGACGATGGTAAGACGAGACGGGAAAGCCTAATGTGACATGAGGCTGAAGATTTCCTAAGAAACAGCGCCCGTGGAAGCGTCAACAGCGACCTCCTGCAGCACAAAGCCGAAGGCCTTGGCGCGGCGGTGCAGATTATCGATCACCCGCTTCCGATATCGCTCCTCGTAATAGGACGCTCCCGGATCAGCGTAATCCATGCCGTGGCGCAGGGCGTTGTAGAACAGCACCGCTATCTTGCGGGCGGTTGCGGTGACAGCTTTGGCCTTGCCGATCCGCGTCGACAGGCGCCGGTAAAAGGCGCCCAGCGCCGTCTCCGTCTTGCCAATTGTCACGGCCGCCAGCCGCAGAAGTGCCGCCGCCCGACTGCCTGACCGGCGCGTTCGGGAGGACAGCACCT
>NZ_VOSK01000121.1 GCF_009296175.1 Microvirga tunisiensis
CACAACCAGCATCTCCCGACCCACCCGCTCCAGCCTCGGAGCAGGTAGCTTCGCCCACACACAAGAGGGGTCGAAATTGGATGCCGATCACCCCTCAATCGGGGTCAAACTTGCACGCCGAAACACAATGTCGACGCCGAAGTCAAGTCTGACCACAATGAAACCCCCCTGTACTTGACCAACGGGTGTGGGGAACATGCTCATAGCACCCCTGCATTGTTCGAGAGCTTGGGTCTGGATTGGTCCATTGACCGTGACGGATACTTCTATCCACTTGCCGACTCGGAGCAGATCTACATCGGCGAGGCAGACACAGCCGTGACGATCGAAGACGGCGTGGAGGTCTATTTCGGGATGGGATATGCCGTCCTCTACAAGGGTACGAAATTTCTTGCGCCCACCTCTGAGGTCACCTTTGACACGAATGACCCAGCCGATAGGGCAAGAGTGCTCGCCGCACTTAACCGCTACGCAACCGATTTTAGCCGGGTTCTAACGACCATAGGCGGCCACGCTTTCGTTTCCGAGGATCTCATGGAGGATCGCCACGAGATTCAGGTCCTTGTCCCGTTCGAGTACGCCAAGAATGCTGCTTCCGGCTTCGAGCACTGGAAGCTTCACCTCGAATGGCTGCTGACGCCTGTCTCTCCGACGTCCGTGTCGTGACCATGCCAGAGCATAAGTCGGTATCCGAAGCAGCATCCAAGGCCCGAGCGCGCCGGATCGAGCGCGGGCGGCACACTGAGCTTGCTGCAAAATCCATGACGCCGAGGACGTCCCTTCAGGGGATGCTGCAATTGCCGCTTCTTGAGGAGCTCGAAACCCTCGGCGGCCGTGCACGTCCCGGTGATCTCTATGAAACCCTCGCAGATCGCCTCGCCGTTCCCCCCGAGCTAAGGTCTGCCCGGCGCCAATGCGGAGATGGCCAGACCTATGCAGTCTTCCCGCAGGCCGTTCGCTGGGCTCGCCAGACGGCCGTCATGGAAGGACTCATCCACAAAGGCGACCGCGGCATATGGGAACTCGCCGATCCCGGCTACGCCCGCCTTCAACGCGCCCGGCGGGGCGTTACGGTCCTCATCTATTCACTCGATGACGGGCTCGCTCTTTGGGCGCATGCCGAAGATGCAGCAAGAGCAATCGAGCCTGGCTCCTGCTCGCTCATCCTGACGTCACCTCCATACCCAGTCGTATCGCGGGAGTACGGCAAGTTCTCCGTCCCTGAGTGGCTATCATGGATGAGGGACCTGGCGGGACTTTGGAAGGACCTATTGACCGAGGATGGCACTCTTGCGATCAACCTCATGGATGCATTCGTCGGCGGCACGCCATCTCTCAGTCCATACATCGAGCGATTTACGCTCACCTGCATCGATGACCACCGACTCCACTTGTCCGGGCGTCAGTTCTGGCACAGCCCGACAAAAATGGGCAACATCCAGTGGTCTTCGAAGCTGAGAGTTCGTCCGAAGAATACCGTCGAGCAGATTCTGCTCTTTTCCAAGTCGCCGAGTCCTAACTGGGACACTCGGCGTCTCCCGCCCACCTCGTACGCTCCAGGAACCATTGCCGGATTTGAACGCGCACTGCAGCGCAAGCGGAGCCGACGTCCTTGCGGCTACAACATCAATGAGGCTGCCTTTGCTCCGAATGGCTCCGGCCCTATTCCAGGCAATCTCATCGTGGCTGCCGGCGCACCAGGAAGCGATAGATACAGCCGGCGGTGCCGGGATGCCGGAATCCCTGCTCATCCCGCACGCTTCCCTGAGGAGATCCCACGTCGGATCATCTTGCTCACCACTGAGCCCGGCCAACTCGTCTATGACCCCATGGCGGGCTCGAACACGACGGGAAAGGTCGCTCTCGATCTCGGACGCCGCTTCATCGCTTCCGAAGCCTCACTGACCTATCTTGCGGCTTCAGGATTCCGGTTCGACACCCGCGCGGACTTCAGGCGTCATCCGCTCCCGGATGGGGCAATCAGCCCAGTCTAAATCCCCCTGTACGAGGGCCGTGAGGCCTTCCAATCTGCCATGTGAGCCCATGCATCCAGCCTCGAAGAACAAGCCGACGCAGGCGCAGCTCGTTTTCCCGCTCCTGGAGACCATCCAGCATCTCGGTGGCAAGGCACGGGCCCGCGACGTAGGTGCGGCCTTAGCGGACAGGTTCAGTCTACCTCGCCATGTCACGTCAGAGAAAATCATCACAGGCGCTGGACAGGAGATCAATCTCTGGCAGCGTCATGTCCGATTTGCTCGGCAAAAGGCGGTCTCTATGGGCTACGTTGCCTCCGGCGGCTTCGGGCTATGGCAACTGACAGACGAGGGGCAGACCGGCGTCTCAAAAGCCACTGCAGGAATACGGGTCATTGTCGCCGTTGATCCGGTCACGAACCTTCCCCGCTCTGCCACCATCGACGTGAATGTTGGCTTGCCCACCGTCCACACGCTTCACTGCGGAGATAGCCGAGACCTCTCGTGGATCGAAGATGGTCAAATTCCACTCGTCCTGACGTCGTGCCCCTATTTTGACATTAAGAAGTACGAGGGCGCCGAGGGGCAGCTTGCGGAATTCACCTCCTATCAGGAGTTCCTGGAGCAGCTCGATGCTGTATTCCGGGAATGCTACCGCGTCCTCGCACCTGGCGGGCGGCTCGCCTGCAATGTCGGCGATGTTCTTCGATCCCGAAAGACCGAGGGCCGGCACCACGTCCTCCCGCTGCATGCCGACATCCTCGTTCGCTCCCGACACATGGGATTCGACGCTCTCAACGGCATGTTGTGGCAGAAGCTCAGCAACTGCAGCTACGAGCATGGGAGTGGAGGAGTATTGGGTCGGCCGGGACAGCCCAACCAAATAATCAAGAGTGAGCTCGAGCACATCTTGCTGCTCCGCAAGCCAGGGCCCTACAGGAGCCCGTCCCTAGCCCAGCAGCAGGATTCCAAAATATCGAAAGAGGAACATGCTCGCTGGTTCCGACCTATCTGGGACGATGTGCGCGGTGCCCGTACCGACCAAGGCCATCCGGCACCATTCCCGGTCGAGATCCCATACCGATTGATCCGGATGTTCTCGTTCACTGGCGACACGGTTCTCGATCCCTTCAGCGGATCCGGGACTACCGCTATTGCGGCCGCTAAGGCTGGCCGGAACTCAATCGGCGTAGAAGTCGGCCCGGGCTACTTCCAGGACAGCATCGCCCGAGCAGCCAGAGACATCCCGAAACTGGCTGCCTGAGTGTTACCGATCAGGAATGAACCTTCATGATCCCTTCCTTCGATCTCTCCGCAATCATCCAGCAGGCCGGCGGTCGCTTTGTCAGTGGCGACGAGCTGGATCAGGCAACTGCGTTCCTCGTCGACTGGCACCAGGCGAGAGCCAATCCCTTCGGGGTTCTGCTCGATCGCGAACGTATCGTCCTGGCTACGGTCGGCGGCTCCAAAGCAGCGGCTTCTCTGTCTGTGAACGGCCGTGGCCTCTGGCTAACTGGATACGACTTTCAGAACAGCATTGGCGGATCCGGATGTGAGCCCAGCGTCTGGCATGGCATCGCCTATCACAGCAGGGACGACGCGCTTCGCGCCAAGGCCGAGCACGCCTATCGCTGGTTCTCCCTGAAAGCCACCTCCACCAGCTGTTCGATTTCGCAAGCCTGCAAGCGAGAGGCCGAGAAGATGCTCGAACTCCTCGATCGAGTGATCAACCCGCCTACTCCACAGCCAACTCAGTTGAGCCTGTTTTGACCCCTCTCAGAGGAGAGACCATGAGTACCCCTATCCCGCGCTCAAATCGCGCAGAAGTTCGAAACCCAGTCCTTGCCCTTCCTGGGTTCAAGGCGCTGCAGAACCTCCCGGCCCCTGCGCGAGAAGCTCTTAGCGCACTGCTGGATGACCTCGCAAAGGACGCTGCGAAACGCGCTCAAGCATCATGGCTCAAAAACAAAGGGCCGATGGCCCTCTATTGGAAAACGCTCAGTGTCTATACTCGCCATATATCTCGCGCGATCAAGAAGACACCCCTGAACGCTTCCCCCGCAACCAGTCTCGAGATCGCCAATGACGACAAAGACCAAGCAATACAACGTGCAGCTTGATTTCCGTGGTGAAGGCTACGGCTCGGTGTTTCGCCCCTGCGCATTCCGGTTCGGGTACCTCGGGGACCTCTCCGAGACCCGCGTGAACAAGCTCCACGCAAAAGCTCGTAGGTGTGGCTTCAAGTTCAATCACTCGCGGGCCTCCTGGATTAAGGAGAACGTGGACGACGCCAAGGCTGAGGCGGATAAGCTCATTGAAGCGATCACCGAGGCCGGCTTCACCGTCACGACCAACGAATTCTTCACCGGCTGGGTCTCGCCCACCAGCGGATCGTAGGTCTGTCAACTGTCAGGCCTCCCTCGCAGCGTCTATTCCTGGAATCACCTATGCACCATCAGCTCGAAGAAGCCTTTGGCTTCAGACCGAACCAAGTCGTCCAAATGCTCGTCCCTGCGACTGGCTCTAACGATGAGGACAACGAGATCACGCTCGACCCCGGCACTCTCGCGATCATTGCCAGCATCGCGGATCTTGGCGGAACCCAGGGCATCGCCTTCACCGTCGCGATCGGTGGCAAGATCACGAATGTCTTCGACCAAGGCGACGGCATGCCGGACAGGAAGTTCTTCGAGCCGGTCACGGCTCAGGAACCCGAGGGAACGAAGTTCCTCGTCCTGTCCGACCTCGAGGACCCTGAGCTCTATATAAAGGCCGCCCGGCAGCATGCAGAGGACTCAGGCGAACCCGATCATGAGGTCGGAAACCTCCAGGATCTCTTCCGAGCCGCCATGCGGATGATGACGGACGAGCAGAAGATCGAGCTTCTCTTCCAGGAGGAAGTGCAGGCTGTCCTTGGATCGGGGAGCTTCAACATCGATTTGTAGGCAGAGCTGTCACCGAGATCCTTGCAGTCTTGCGCCAACCTTCTCGCATCCTAAATCAAGGGCGCTGGAGGTTTTAGTCGCGCTATGGGGAAGTTTCATCACTACGTTCCGGTTCACCATCAGAAGCGTTGGCTACGCCCGGGAGCAAGAAGGCCTGAGGTTTTCCTGTTCAAGAAAAACTCCGGAAAATTCTTCGGCAGTGACGTTCGTAACGTTCTCGGCGAGGACCACCTCTATTCGCTGGTCGGTTCTGTAGATCCAGACCCTCACTTGGAGGATGCGGTCTTCGGACAGGTCGACGCCGTACCTTCCTCAATCGTGACAAGGCTCCAGTTCGACGAGAAATATCGGCTCACTAGTCAAGACAAGCGAGATCTTGCGATTTTTCTCGTTGCTTCTGTCTTTCGCACGCCATGGGGACTAGCTTCACTCCGAACGCAGGTTAGGGAGGCCGTCGAGAAATCTCTTGCGACTCATACTGGGGTGAGTCTCGACGGCATCGACTTTGTTACTGACGATTGCAGAGAGCGCTTCCTAAACAACGACAAAGACTACATCCGTAGGAATGCGCCTCTTGTTGCTGTTTGTAATCATATTCTGACTTCGAAACAGACCCAGGAGATTTCCGCGTGGCCGTATGTGATTATGAGGCTGCGCAAACCCAATCTTTCGTTCGTCACGTCGGACACCATTCTCCTAATGTACGGCAAAGGCAAATCAAAGGTTCACGTCGCACCCTTGACACCTAGGATTTGCCTAGTCTCTGCAACCGATCCGGCAGATCTGGTCGCGCTTACATCAAACGAGGGCCGTTTTTGCCGCGCCGTTAACAAGCTGATGTGGGAGAAGTCACTGCATTCCGTCGTCGGGTTTCCAACCGCTCCTTACCTGAACACGCTCGGGTTCGTCCGCGGAGACGGAAATCGACCCTAAGACGGCCATGAACTGGGACGCCGAGTGCGGAGAACCCGCCCGGCTAATGGTTAACCAAGCGTCTGAAGTCTCCCATTTAACCCAGTTATTGGATTCCGGCCCCCTTAGGAGGGTCTTTGCTGGCTATGTCATCACTGACGGGATACCATTAGCGTAACTCCTACGCCCTAAACCCTATCGAGAAGTCTTTATGCTGTTTTACAGATCCCGCATCATTTCCATTGGCATTCTAGCCGCCATCGGCGTCGCGCTTTCGGGCTGCTATCTCTCTAAATCGCGGGTCATTGAAGACGGTGATCAGGTCAGCTGGGGCAATAACGCCTTCTGCCAGTTCAATGACAAAAAGCAGACCGTTGATCTCAGCACCCCGCTGAAGAGCGACAAGGGCGGGATCTTCTACCGAACTGCCACGGACAATTACACATTCAAGCGGATCGAAGACGACTTCTACCTCGTGCAGCTTGAAAACCAAGGCCTCTTCAGGTTCCTCTACCTTCTGGTCGACGGACCTAAGGCCAAAGTCCTTACCTTCCCGGCACAGACCAGCCAGAGGGTCGCACAAGCGGCCCAGCGGGCGAACATCGCCTTTGGATCGGATGTCAACGGCTGGACTGAGATCGTCGGACGCAAGGCTGACCTTCAGAACTTCCTGATGTCTGCCAAAATTGGCGATCTAAACGCTTCGGGCGAATGCAGCTTTACTAAACCTAACAATTTCGGTGGTCCCGTTGTCGGCAAGATCCGAAAGAACATGCCTCGGGATCAGGTACTAAAGCTGCCGGGCGCGGAAGTGTGCAACGACGACCAGGTATGCTTCTCTGATCTCAGCATGACCGGCCTGCCGCCTCAGACCCTCAAGGGTGCCACTGGTCGGATAACGGTCTCATTCGGCGAAGCGGGCGTCGAACGCATTGACCTCGAGGCCGACGGGTTGAGCCTCGGCACTGATAACAGGCCCCTCGGACGCGTACTAGGCTTCCTGCCGATGTCGATCGGTCAGGAGAACACCCAGCCGGTCTATATAGGCTTAAACAACAAGGGGCTTCTTATGACGCTCCCTGACGAGAAGCAGCACGAAGACGGACCCTGGGGGCTGGTATTGCTCCAACTCCTTGAGAAATCACCCAAGGTTTCGGACCTGTACGGGAATAAAGAGTTCAAGCAGTCGCGCTTTATGATCTCGACCAAGGAGGGGCTGAACCTGGCTAAAGGCTCACCCGACCCGGATGCAGCGAGCAGGAAGATTCAACGTTCCGGCCAGCCCCTGCTCGATTTCTCAACAAGCAAAGATGAGCAGGGACTTATCAGCTGGCGAGTGGTCGCTATTCCATAGGATCCGCCGGACTGCCGTATAAGGCTCGCCGGAACATACGGGGCTCCCATGAAACTACATGCCTTACTCTCCGCCGCAGTGCTCACGTTCGCCGTTGGCTCAGCGCAAGCCCAGAACGCCGAAGATCACCTTCGGATCTGTGACGGGAGCACTGCCTTCTGCGACAGCAGTCAGCAGCAGTTCAAGACCTGGTTCCCGCGGGCCTATCAGAAGGACTACCAAGGCCAGCGAAACGTGTCCTTCTGCCTGACCGATGGCTGCGATGGCGCGGTTCAAGTGAACAAACCTCTCGGCTGCGCCTGGAGGCTCGTCATCCTCGCCAGCGGGAGCCCGAAGGTGGGCTCAACGGATACGGGCTTCTTCGATAGCCGGTGCCGCAAGTTCTCCGAGGCGGAAACGCTTCAGATGAAGAGCCAGGCGGATGCCCTATTCCGGCAGATCTATAGGAAGCCGCTGCCGAAGCGGCTCTGACAGGCGGTCCCTTCACACCATTAACCGCTTCGATCTCAGATGGCCCGGGCGCTTCGCGATCCGGGCTTTTTCTATGGGTGGGAGATTTCCCCCTTTCTTTTGAATCTGTCTCTTTGGTGGGCGAACAATTTTTCGCACCCTCCCCATGCTGCGCAACGGCTTGAGCCGCTTCCTTTTGAACAGAGCGGACCTCAACCAGATCCGTCAGGTAGATCGTTGTTCGCCCAAGCCGGTCCGGGCTGGAGCGAACCAGGAAGCCGGCCTGCTCGAGTTGGCGGTAATGGTTCTGGATGGTTCTCGGGGACACGCCGAGGTCGGCCGCCAGCCATGAGGTGCACGTCCGCAGTTGCTTGTGCCGGCCGCAGCGGGAGATCAGGTAGACGAGGGTCGTAACCGCTCCGGTGCTCAGACCAGGATGCACCAGCACATCGATGCTGAACCGCCGAACGTACCGGCTGAAGGAGCACCGGCGCCGAGACAAGCGTACTCGGCGGGTGACCGGCCGTCGTTTCGGGGCGACAATCTGGGGAGCTCGATCAGGCGTCTCCAGCCAAGCCCTCTCGAATGCCTCGGCCTCCTGAAGCGTCCAGTGCCCCGAGGCTACGCCTGCCCTGGCAACGGTCGACGCACGTAGACCGGGGGCCGCCGCCACGGCTTGCAAGAGAAGTGGATTGAGAGTCGTCATTGATGGCGCCTCCTCCCCTCTACCCTATACTTACCGATCCACGTAGTAAGTTGGTTCTTGCTGAGTAAGATCGCTCTGATAAAGGCATGTTGATCCATCATGGCCCAGCCACTTCCATTTTAGTCTGATGGATCCACAAAAATTACGACTTATGTTTTTGGGTCAAACAATTTCGTTTTTACTTGAAGGAGTTCCGCGCGCTTTCTCAAGGTGCTTCACGCGCCCCCTGTAGGGGATGCCCGCACTTCCTGTAGGTCTTCCGCGCGGATCGCCGATGCGCGCAGAAAACCTTGAACGAATCCCGCTAAACACTCGTGGATCTCGCTGCGCGGCATCTAGGTTTTCCGCGCGGGTCTCTTTAGCGAGCCGCTCTCCAGCCGCCAGATTCCCTTATCCGGAAAGGTTTTCAGCGCAGATTCTAGGAAATCCGCGCGGATCCAGATTGGAGGTCCACCGCGTGTTGAACGGTCTAGGTATTCCGCGCACATCCCTAGCCAGTGACGTGAAAAGCGCCTTACGGTCATCAGACCTTGACGGACGCTGAGATTCCTCGATGCGCGAGGAAAACCTTGAAACAGGTCTCGGTGGCGGCCGGCGCGCCCTCCTCAGATTCGACAAGCCTAGAGCCGCGGACCCGCGCAGAATACCTCGAAGCGCCGCGTAGATGCCCTAGAAGGCGTGCGGCGAAAACCTTGACGCCGGGGAGAAAAATCTAACCGTCGGGCTCATTGGGCTTTGACTCCTAGAAGCGATTCAATCAGCGTGGCCCAAAAGTGGAGCGAGATTCATGGCCTCGAATATTACGGTCGCACCGATTAGCACCGGCATTCCGACCCAAGTTCTCCAGTTCGAGAACCAGGATCCCCAACGGACCAATACAATCGATCTCTGGGACGTTGCTCCGCGCGGAGTTTTTTACACGAATACGACTGACCGCGAAGCGGGGAAATACCTCAAGATCGTCGAGCGTGAATTTGAGCACTGCGGGAAACACTATCGCCTTACCATAAAGCCTGCTCGTCTTAAGCGTGCTGGACAGGAGACCGAAGAATACCCCGGCGAGCGCGAGCAGCTGGTCGAAGAGGTCGTCCGTCGTCTAGCTCAGGAATCCGGTCGCCTCCGCCTGGACGGCCGGGACTTATGGATGACCTTCTCCATCAATGAGATCTCGGAAGAACTAGCGAGAACCGGCCATCGCTACTCATGGAGCGAGGTCAAGGAAGCGCTCCAGATCCTCCACCTCTCGACGGTCGAAATCCTCCGGGTTGATCCGGACCCTAAATCCGAAACCGGTGCAGTGACCAACGTCATCAGCGCGTCAGCCTTCCCGCAACTCGGGTTCCGAGAACGCGGGCGCGAAACCAGCGAGACAACAATCCAGTTCAATTCCTTGTTGACGAGCGCTATTCGGCACCTTGAGTTCATGCAGTTGGATTACGACACCATCATGAGCCTGAAGGGCCCGGTTCCACGTTGGCTTTATAAGCGCCTCAGCCACAATGTCTTCTATGGCGATCACGATGCAAATATCCAGGTCCTGACCGCATCCGACCTCTATCGAGGTTGCGGCCTCCAACCCAGATCCCGCAAGCGCGATGAACTCCGCAAGATCACTGGCGCAATTGATGCTCTCAAGAACGCCGGTATCATTCGCAAGTACGAAATCCAGGACGTCAACGACGGAATAGATCGCCGCCGTAAGGACGACATCATCTATACCGTCTATTTGTCGAGTGTCTTTGTCGAAGACATTACAATCGCCAAGAAGCGCCATCAGCTGATCAAAACGGACTATGCGCAGATCGAAGGCGCCGATCCGAAAGAATTTATCCCCGGTACTGCTCAAAAGCGCGATCAACTCCGCCGAAAAAGAGCAAGCCGGAAGGTCACGGAACAGCCGGAGCTGCAATTCTAACGATTGGTTAGGCCGTAGACTCATAAGCGCGGAGCCAAAGCCGCATTGAGGCGAGCTGAACCATAGCGAGGAAGTTGGCGGCGAGCTTATCGTATCGGGTGGAGACTCGGCGGACGTGCTTCAGCTTGGAGAAGAAACGCTCAATGAGGATGCGCTCGCGGTAGAGGCGCTCGCTTCAGCACGCACCGATCATCAACACGTGGCACGCCTCTCGGCTTGTTGGGTAGCAGCGGCTCGATCACGCGCCGTTCAAAGTCTGTCAGGTCATATCGGCTCATGGTGAGCCCTGAACCAGAATCCAGCGCGATGTGAAAGCACTCAGCCGGCTTACGAGCTAATCTCGGCCGTTCATGGCAGCGGCGAGGACGCTTAGAACGACCCTTGCAGATTGCTGTATTCTTAGATCATATCTGTTTCGGATTTCAGGATTTTTGCGACTGGGAATCCATTCTTTGGAGTCGATCTTGTGATGACACCTGACGAAATAAAGATCGTGCGGAGAGCTTATGCAAAGCAGATCACGGCGGCTGTTCAAGTTGTCGATGAGCGTGTTGAAACAGCTTTTGCCGAAGTGCCGCGAGAAGATTTCCTTGGTCCCGGTCCGTGGCCGATTTTCCGAATGCGGAAAGCCTATGTTCCAACTCCGACCATCGATCCGGTCTATCTGTATACGGATGACATTGTTGGCATCATCCCCGAGCGCCACATCAACAACGGGCAACCGTCGCTTCATGCCATTCTGCTTTCACAGGCTGCGCCGCAAGCAGGCGACCATATCGTGCATGTTGGTGCTGGTGCCGGGTACTATTCTGCGATCATGGCGAACCTCGTTGCCGCATCCGGCAAGGTGACGGCGATCGAGTTCGATCCGGAGCTTGCTGCACGCGCGAAAGCAAATCTCGCTCCCTATCGGAACGTTTCCGTGGTTCAGGGAGATGGCAGTTCCGTGGCTTTCGATGCAGCTGACGTGATCTATGTGAATGCCGGAGCAACCCGACCGGCGGATATCTGGCTGGACCGCCTCAATGATGGCGGAAGGCTTGTCTTACCGCTTACGACCGACCTTGGCTTTACCAGCAGCAATTGGAGCAACATGCACCGTCGAGGAGCGGTATTCCTCGTGACGCGCAGGGGTGATGAATTTTATGCGCGATGGATTTCGCCGGTAGCCATTTTCCCCTGCGAAGGAATGCGCGATGCGGAATCAGAGAAATCGCTTGCGGCAGCATTCGAGAGCGGGGAGCAAAAGAGGGTGACGCGGCTGTACCGTACTGATGAGGTGCCGGCCGAGCAGTGTTGGGTTCGCGGTCCCGGTTGGTGCTTGGCCTATGCTTAGGCAGCAATCCGGCAATCATACCGTCACGGAAATCCTAAATTCCACGACGAGATCGCCGCCACTGAGAAGTCAGGATAAACTCTCTCGCAAAAGCCGGCCATAAAAGTAGACATTCCGCCGACGACTTTCGCGACAGCCAAAATCCTCGTGCTGTGTCCGCTTTCTTGAGAATCCTGTGTAAACCGGATCGTCTCCTGCCCACCAATCTCAGCCGTTCGCGTCTATGGGTTTACGGCCTGGAGTACATCCGTCCACGATCATACGCGATAGGCCATGCTTGCGTCTCGACTTCCGCTCGGAGTGAGGACCCGTTGGGTTCAAACCCCGAAAGGATAGACTGATGGGAGCTCAAGACACCTACTTCGACTTCTGCACAGTCTCAATGCGCAGCGACGCTCCGGCCGAGAACTCCAAAACGCTCGAAGTCCTGACTGTCTCGCTCTCGCATCGGACCTATACCGCGAAAACCGGGAGCCCGTATAAAAAGATCCAGGCAAAGGGCCGGGATGGGGTGATTCACCTTGGCGGCGCCTTCCCGCAGGGCACATTTGGTAACGGACCCATGTTCCCGCGGATCCGGCTCGGCATCTTCTATGCCAGCTCAAAGATCGACGTTGTTGTCCCTTCCCATGCTCGGGCGTTGAACGCCTCAGAAGTTCGGGTCGAAATCACGATGCTGGACACCTCAACTGCAAGGCCGATCCCGACCCCTATAGAGCACTCCGTCAGCTCCTCTCCTGCTCACGACCCGCGCGAGGAAATGCTCTGGAGTGCAGTAGAGGCCATGATCCGGACAATACCCGTTCACTCCGAGGCTGACGTTAAGCGGATCAGGAAGGCTGTCGCCATCATGCATCATCCCGACCAGGTCATTCCTGCAGACAGGACCCTGATGACCTTCGTCCTTCAGAGGGCGAATGACCTCTTGGATAAGGTGCAGGCGGCTCACGCCGCCTAACCCAGGTCCCGATTGAACGTGACGGGCACACAATGGACGCGTAGCGCCCACGCGGGAGGTGCGCCAGGAATGGAACTTCGGAAGTGGGTGGAATTGCCGGAGTTCATCTCTGACCCGCTGTGACCACGCCTGGGTGCCGCGCGATCGATCTACGGAAGGTGCTATAGAACTCCAAGATTGCCCATTCTGACGACAGAGGAACTAGGCTCGAATGTCATCCGAGGCCCGAATATTTGGCTGAAACCCGGAGAAGCAGATGAGCGAGAATGTGGCTTTCGAAGCGACTATGTATTTCCGATATGGTCGCTCGAAGCGCGCAGGCGTCACGGCCGAAACGACCTTTGACGCCATCTTGCGCGGGGAACGCACGTCAACCACCCGTTTTTGGAATTGGCCGGGGACGGATCGCTGGGCCAGAGCCAAGCCAGGCCAGCTCGTGCGGTTTTATGCAGACAAGGATAAGAGCGGTCGCTCCGTGCTTGTCCGCGTCACACAGGTTCGGGAAATCAACCTCTCGCAGTCCTCCGCGACAGAGCTCGAGGAGTGGAGCAAAGCTGAGGGCTGGAGCCCTCAGGCCGGGCGAGAGTTCGGCGCCAAGAATGGCCGTGCGGTCTGGGTGCAGTACGCACTCGCGGGGCAATAGGCTAAACCCTCTCTCACTTTAGCGTAGGAGATCATTGTGAAAGTGATCATGCTCGACATCGATGGCGTTCTGGTGAGCGGCAAGGCCGCAGCACAGAGCGGCGACCCGAAGTTTCTGCCGCCGGGGAGCATTGCCCTCGTCAACGAAATCCTTGAGCAGACTGGAGCCCTCATCGTGGTCTCCAGCACCTGGCGCAGAGACAGTGACTGCAAGGACCGGCTTCTCCGGGCCGGCCTCCTTGATCGCTTCCACCCCGTCTGGCAGACGCCGCCGTTCCTGGATCGATCGCGCATGAAGCGCCGCTACCAGCGCGGTTGCGAGATCGCTGTCTGGCAATCACTCAACCAAGCCCAGCGCTACGCCATTTTAGACGACGCCCCCGATATCTTGCCAGAGCAACGGCCCTTCCATGTGAAGACCGATTACGAAACCGGCCTGGGACCAAGCCACGTCGAGCAGGCCATCCGGATCCTCAACGCTTGACCCTCCCCCACCATCGCAACAGGAGACCAGCCATGCCCCGTTTCCGCGTCATGGATTTCGAAGACGGCCGCCGTCAGGAGCACCTTCAGAAGACAGCCTCACGGGCAGAAACTCCAATGGGCTTCCTCCGGCTGTTCTATCGTCTCAACCCGAAGGCTCTTCGCGGACACTTCTCGGTCCGCCTCCACGCTGACGGCGCAGATATCTACAGCTCGAACGGAGCTATGGCGGGCGCCTTTATTAGGGCAGCCTAGCCTCCGGCCCCGCCTATTCGACCTAGTGGTTAAAACCTGACACTTGGTCCCCAATCCGCGATACCCGGATGAACCCAAAGCAGAAATTGGGCCACCTTGAGCTAGTGCCAGATCCAGACCTTCGCAATTACCCGTTTCACTCATGTTAGCCCGTCGACCTCGGCGCTCCTGCAACGCTACGGCTGCGGTCATCAATTTCTCAGGGTTCTACCGCTCGAATCTCAGGGTTTCCCCCAATAGACCTAGAAGGGGGCAGCTCCAAATGAGGCTTTCGGCCACAAGGAGAAGATCCTATGAGATTGACGAGATTTCTGTCTGTTGCGTCCGTCTTGAGCTTGGCCCTAGGCATGACAGGCCCCGTTGAAGCACAAGATTCCCGAAAGGATGCCACCGCCGCGACCAAGGCGGCCAATCAGAGACTTCTCAGCCAGTTGCCGTTCTCCGACAGGTCGGACTTCGACAATGCCCAGCGCGGCTTCATCGCGCCCCTGCCGACTGAGGTGATCAAGGGCCAGTCTGGCAACACGGTCTGGAACCCGCAGCAGTATGGTTTCATCAAGCCCGACGCCGCTGCCCCGGACACCGTCAATCCGAGCCTGTGGCGACAGTCGCAGCTCATCAACCTGAGCGGCCTGTTCAAGGTCGCCGATGGGCTCTACCAGATCCGCAACCTCGACCTGTCGAACATGACCATCATCGAGGGCCGGGAAGGCATCACCATCGTCGATCCGTTGGTCTCGGCGGAAACCGCGAAGGTGGGCCTCGATCTCTACTATGCCAACCGGGGGCAGAAGCCCGTCAAGGCGGTGATCTACACCCACAGCCACGTCGACCACTACGGTGGCGTCAAGGGCGTGACCACCGAGGCCGATGTGGCCTCGGGCAAGGTCAAGATCTATGCGCCCGAGGGCTTCCTCGAGGCCGCGGTCGCCGAGAACGTCATGGCCGGCAACGCCATGAGCCGCCGTGCCAGCTACATGTACGGCAACCTGCTCCCGCCGGATCCCAAGGGCCAGGTCGGCGCAGGCCTTGGCACCACCACCTCGGCCGGCACCGTCACGCTGATCCCGCCGACCGACATCGTGAAGACGACGGGCGAGAAGCACACGATCGATGGCCTGACCTACGAGTTCCTGATGGCGCCCGGCTCCGAGGCCCCGGCCGAGATGCTGTGGTACATCGAGGAGATGAAGGCCATCTCGGCGGCCGAGGATGCCACGCACACGCTGCACAACACCTACTCGCTGCGGGGCGCGAAGATCCGCGAGCCGCTGCCGTGGTCGAAGTACCTCAACGAGGTGCTGGCGATGTGGGGCGACAAGGCCGAGGTGATGTTCGCCCAGCATCACTGGCCGTCCTTCGGCAATGCCGAGGTCAACAAGCTCCTACGGAGCCAGCGTGATCTCTACCGCTTCATCAACGACGAGACCCTGCGCATGGCGAACCAGGGCATGACGATGCGGGAGATCGCCGACGCCTTCAAGATGCCGGCAAGCCTGGCGAACGTGTGGGCGAACCGCGGCTACTACGGCTCGGTCTATCATGACGTCGCCGCGACCTATGTGCTTTACCTGGGCTGGTTCACCGGCAACCCGGCGACCCTGCACGAGCTTCCTCCCGTCGAGGCCAGCAAGGGCTATGTCGAGTTCATGGGCGGACCCGCGGCCGTGCTGGATAAGGCGAAGCAGTCGTTCGACAAGGGCGACTACCGCTGGGTCGCCCAGGTGGTGAACCACGTGATCTATGCCGACCCGAACAACAGGCAGGCCAGGGACCTTCAGGCCGATGCGCTGGAGCAGCTCGGCTACCAGGCCGAGTCGGGACCGTGGCGCAACTTCTATCTCACCGGTGCCAAGGAACTGCGCGAGGGCGTGAAGAAGCTGCCGACGCCCAACACGGCCAGCGCGGATACCGTGAGGGCGATGACGCCCGAGATGTTCTTCGACTATCTCAGCGTCCGGGTCGACCGCACCAAGGCGGGCGAGGCGAAGATGGCCCTCAACGTCGATTTCGGCAATGCCGGCGGCAAGTACCTGCTCGAGCTGGAAAACGGCGTGCTCAACCACACCGAGAACGGTCAGTCCGACAAGGCTGATGCGTCGGTGGCTCTGTCGCGCGACACGCTGAACAAGATCATCCTCCAGGAGACGAAGCTGGCGGATGCGATCAGCGCCGGGGACGTGAAGGTCAGCGGCAACCAGGCGAAGCTGACCGAGCTGGTGTCCTATCTCGACAACTTCGAGTTCTGGTTCCCTATCGTCACGCCATAAGGATGCATGGGAACACGTTGTTGGGTCCCGCTTGCATGAGCGGGACTCGACCATCTGATAGATTTCCTGCGAAGACCGGGAGCCGGCTTAGGGTCAAATCCGGTAGTACCTGGAGGATAACTGAATGTCCGCTTTCCACCCAAGGCGTTTGCTTGGCGGTCGGTACCAAGCGTTAGAACTTAACCACTAGGAGCAGGCCGCCTTGATCTCTTCGATTGTGTGGAAGTCGATCAGTTTTGGCCAGGAGCCGGGATCCGGGTCTATCAAACGTGCGGGCCCAATCCGCAAGGTCGTCGGTGGAATTAGATCATAGGACGCAACCGATCCGGTCGCGCGTGCGATTTCAGCGAATATGGCCCCTATTCCCTGCTCCGGATATTCCTTCATGTAGATGTCCAGCAGATGCCAGTTATTCGGGAATGACCAATCCAGCCCGACCCTGTTAGGCAAGTCAGATGCCTCGACTGCTAGCTGGCAAAGGAAGCCTTCCTTCCCTAGCGCCAATACTGTTGATCCTCTTGGACGAACGCAAAGGATACGATCCCCGCCAGGTCCGAGCATCTCCGTAACGACCGGATCCGGTCGCGCCCCCGGGTCTCGCGGCTCAAGACCCGATGTACGGATCGTCTCGATAGCTCCTACAGGCGTGGTATGGAAAAACCAGTCGAACCTGTTCAACAGGGCATTTCTGGCCAGCTCCATTCCTTCCGCGGACAGCAGCCGTCTATGGTTCTCGGACACGGGCATCGTGAGGCTCATCAAAGTCAGGGTGTGGAAGGCTAAGCCAGATTAGCAGCGCCTTGCTCGATCCTTTACAATCATTTGCGAACCAGAGCCCGCAAATCTTGGAATCTTTCCTCTTCCCGCTGAGCTTTCACGTATGACCTCTCAAAGACCAGACACTTCGTGCAATCTGTCGGCCGAGCTCATGAACGTCGCCTGGGGAGATGATCCAGAGATGCCGGACTGCATTCGTCCACTCTCCTGGCTTCACACTCTCTTAGTGGAGTGCAAGACCCCGGAGGTTCAGGAGGTCCTGCAACGCGACGATCCCGACGCAATGCTCATGATGCTGCGGGAGGTTCAGGACCTGCACGATGGGCTACTCTCAATCGCCGGCCGTCTCAAAGAGGCCCAACAACCAGAACCTATAATCTTCACCAAAAACCGCAGAGGCCGAGTTCGCCAAATTTTCGAGATCGAAATATGACCGAAGCAATGACACAAGAGGAGTTCTGCGCTCGGTTCAAGGCTCACATGCTTAACGTGGCGGGCTCAACCACCTTCGAAGACGGGGGATCTATCGCAGACTATGCAGACATCACGGCGCCCACCTATTGGGACGATCCCGTACTGCGGAAGGAAGGACCAGAAATGAGTGCTGAAGCGGACATTAGTTATTGGGGAGAGTGACATTTTACCCGTCTCCACGGGTCGATCTGACCTCTTTCGCGTCCAAACCCTTGGGGAATGACTTCATGGCTGTGCGTTACCTTCCTGCCGAGAACATCGTCGCTTCCGATGCGGACCTCCTGGTAAATACCGTCAATACCGTCGGTATTATGGGCAAGGGCGTGGCGAAGGCCTTCAAGGACGTGTGGCCTTCCATCATGGGTGACTACTTGCAGGCTTGCCGATCGAAGCGCCTGAAGCCCGGCGGGTGCATGCTCTTCTCACTTCCCGATGGCCGCCGGTGGGCCGCCTTAGCGACTAAAGAACACTGGCGGGACCCCAGTCGGTACGAGTGGATCGAGCCGAGCCTTCGTGAACTCGCAGACCTTGCTACTAAGGCCGGCGTGCGCTCTATCGCGATTCCTCCGCCTGGCTGCGGGAACGGTGGCCTCGACTGGCGCCGGATTGAGCCGCTCGTAATCAAGCATCTATCTGGCTTCGACTTGCGGATTTACGCCCGCCCGACCACAGCCTGATAACTGCCCTCGTCTCCTCGCATTGGCCATCGGATCTTGGCCCCGGGCGATCCTCTCGCTTGGGGTTTGCCGTTGCGTGTGCCGCGATCTGAGGCAGCGTTCACCAAAATCCCATCAAAGTCTCCGGGAATGCCATAAAGAAGGTAGAGTCCGGCCCATGACAGTCTCAGCCGTTTTCCGCAAATCTCTCGGACAGATTTCACCCATTTTCAGCTTTCGCTGGCTTCTGGGTCTGTTCCTGCTGTCCGTTGTCCTTGACCTGGTGTTGAACCTGCCTCTCAAGATATTCCCGCTTTTGCTTGGTACTGGAGTCATCGCGGCCTGCCTGTACCGGAACCGCATCAAGGAACTGCGCCGGCCTCAGACGATAGCCGAGATGCTCGATCGTCTCCCTCTCCGTGGGGATTTCGCCCTTATCGCCATCATTAAGGGGCATCCCGAGTACCGTGCAGCCTTTGATCTGAGCTCAAAGGCCTATGAGGGCCCGAGCGTTCGGATTGACGTCTATTTCACGGATCGAGGCACTGGCGAGGTGGTTGCGGTCGCCTCTCAGCAAGTAATTGAGCCGTCAGGGAAGTGCGGTATCTCGGCGGCTTTGCCGACTGGCGTCGCAAACTTCAGCGTCGATCTACGCGAGGGCGTAAATCTCTTCCGCCTCGGCGAGCCTGGTGTCAGCACGTTACCCGGTTCACCTCCCCCAGCCGGTAGGTCCGGAAGGGTAGCCGACGCAATCCTCCGCGGTTCGGAACTGACCTCCACGACGGGGCTCAAGGCTGCGCGTCGAGCTGTGGCAAAAGCCCTTCACCCAGACGCCGACCCCGTCGAGCAGAAGGAACGTACCGCCGCCCTTGCCTGGGCGAATGCCGAACTCGACCGCATCCAGTTGTCGCTCTCCGGTGCCAAATAGGCGCCGGCAGGCTCCCGAATGCAACTGAACTCCTATTGGATTCTCCATTGAGTGAGGGAAACCCGACCATGCTCCTCAAAGACTGGAAACGTGAACAAGCGACTCGGAGAAGACAGAAATCCGGTCATCAGAACGAGCCCACGGGCAAACGAGACCGCTCCAAGGCTGGGATCCTGCGCGAGCTGAAGCTAGCCACCGTCTTGAGCCTAGTCGCCTGCGCCATCTGCCTATGGACTGGCAACTCCACATATCTGCTCATTATTGATCCGGCCCTCATTGTCTTGAAAGGGTCTTGGTTGACTCCAGCTTGATCGGCATGAAGCACGTGGACATGCGCAAGCTGCCCGCCGCGGCTCAAGAGGAGCGCCGGCGGCAAGTCATTGGGCTCCGGGAGCGCGGGCTGACTTACCGGGCGATCGCGGCCCAGGTTGGGCTGTC